>JAWLEX010000094.1:0-11933 GCA_041685835.1 Desulfatiglandales bacterium | reverse complement strand
AGTACTCTACTCAACATTATTGCCGGTATCTATCCACCGGAGCGGGGAGGCCGGGTTCGTGTTTTGGACAAGGATATTACCAACATCCCGGAGTATAAGCATGCTGCATATGTGGGCCGGGTCTATCAAAATCCCAGTGAGGGCACAGCCGCTAAGCTGACGATCGAAGAGAATATGGCGATGGCGCTGTTGCGTGGGCAATCGAGAGGATTGAGGCTCGCGATAAATAAGCGGCGGAGGGAACTGTTTTGTTCTGCGCTGGCCCTACTGGGTTTAGGGCTGGAAGGCAGATTAAATGCCTATGTGTCTACGCTCTCCGGTGGTCAAAGACAGTCACTGGCTCTGGTAATGGCAACGATAAGTAAACCGGCGATACTGCTGCTCGACGAGCATATAGCTACCCTCGATCCCAAAACAGCCGAAACCGTACTTGAGTTAACGGATATGATTGTGAAACGGGAAAAGATGACGACCATAATGGTAACTCACAATATGGATATTGCGTTACGGTACGGTAATAGGCTGATTATGATGCATAAAGGAAAGATATTGGTAAATATGGGGGAGGAAGAGAAAAAGAAGCTCACGATTGCCGACTTAGTAGCGGCATTTGAGCAGGCTGCGGGTGAAGAGTTTAAAGATGACTCCATCATGCTCAGTCAGCGGTAAGAGCAGGAATCATAGTTTTTCTAAAAGTGCAAAGCGAAGTTACCGGAAATTGTGGGAAGCCTTGCCGGACGGGGAATAAGGCGGGGTTCTCCGAAAGCGGAAGCGATTCGTGCGGATTTTCCGGCCGCCTCGCCCGCTGTTCCCGGTATTCCTCCGGAGTATGACCCCCTCAAACCATACCTCCTCACAACCTACGCCATCCCGCCCAGGGAAACCTCAAGCCACAGCCTTTTATCAGTGTGTGGACGAAACAAAGATCAAATTCCAGGATAAGATTTGACTTGCTTTGAATAAATTATATTGTATAATATATTAAATCTCGATAGGAGGACATTTTTGCAGAAAATCCTTTCGAAGACCTTGCACCAGGAGGTGGCGGACCAGATTCGAGGCATGATTCGAGGGGGTGATCTGGTCTGTGGACAAAAGATCAATGAAAGGGCCCTTTGCGAGACCATGGGCGTCAGCCGGACCCCGGTTCGGGAGTCCCTTCGGCTTCTCCACAGTGAAGGGCTGATCGAACTCGTGCCGCACAAGGGTGCCTACGTAAGCAAGCCGCGTATCGAGGAGATCAAAGACATGTTTGAGGTCATGGGCATGCTCGAGGGTATGTGCGCGCGGCTGGCCGTCCAACGGATAGGTGAACGGGATATCCTAAGGATCGAGTCCCTCCACGGAAAGCTGGAGCGCCACTATGCCGATCAGAACCGCGAACGCTATCTGGAAGTCAACCACGAGCTCCATGTCCTGCTTCAAGAACTCTCCGGAAACAAGTCCCTCCAGGATGTCATAAACGGTCTCAGGCAGAAGATCCTGCTCTACCGGCACAGGCAGCTCTATCATAAGAACCGGTTCGAGCAGTCCATGACGGAGCATCGGAAAATCCTGGACGCCTTTCGGTTGAGAGATCCGGAACGCGCCGAGAACGCCATGAAGAAGCATTTGAAAAACCAATGCGAAGCCCTCGTGGATTACTACGCGGGAAAGCCCGATGAAGTAGCGGGTGCATTGGTGGCCTGATCGGCGCATGCGAGACCAACCTTTTATTGAAAGGGAGGGAGCTTATGAAGACGTACATGAAACCCGTCATCTTGGGGATTGCTGTTCTGTCCTCCGTATGCGTTCTGGTAGCGTTCGCCGGGTCGGCCTGGGCCAAACCCTTGGTTCTCAAGGTATCCCACCAGTTTGCCGCCGGGGACGTGAGGGACGAAATGGCGAGGGTGTTCGGGGACATGGTGGAGGAGAAAACCAACGGAGAGATCAAGTTCCGGTACTATCCCGCCAAATCCCTTTACAAGCCGAAGGAGCAGTGGGACGCCATGCGCATGGGGGCCCTGGACCTGTCCGTGTTTCCTTTGGACTACGCCTCCGGCAAGGTGCCCCAGCTGTCCATCACACTGATGCCTTGCTCGGTGACCAACATCAAGCAGGGGTTGAGCTGGCGGAACAAGCCCATCGGGAAGAAAATCAACGCCCTGACGGAGCAGAACGGAGTGAAGAACCTGGTGTGGGCCTGGTTCGACGGGGGGATAGGAAGCAAGGTCAAGCAGATCAGGGTGCCTTCAGACATCAAGGGGACCAAGCTGAGGGCCGCGGGCAAGAAGTTCGAATACATGATGCGGCAGGCCGGTGCCTCCATCACGAGCATGCCGTCCTCCGAGACCTACCACGCCCTGTCGACCGGTGTCCTGGATACCATGTTGACCTCATCCGCCTCCTTTGTCTCCTATCGCCTCTACGAGGTCCTGGACTACATCAACGCACCGCGCGACTACTCCATCTGGTACATGGCCGAGAACCTGTGTATGTCCCAGAAGACCTGGGAACGCCTCACGCCGGAGCAGCAATCAGTGTTCATGGAGGTGGCCGAGTGGATGCACGAGAACTGGATCTATGACAACTTCCGAGGCTTGGTCGACAAGCTCATCGAGTCCTACACCGAGGCTAACGTCGACATTCACTACATGAACAAGGAGGAGTTCGACACCTGGCTCGAGTTCGCTCAGAAGACCGCCTGGAAGGAGTATGCGGATTCCGTGGAAGGAGGACAGGAGCTGCTGGACATGGCCCTCGAGGCCATGGAGTAGGCCGCCGCTTCGGCGGGGGGAGACCCCACGCCGAAGCGGTCGAAAGGACGGCACATGAAACGGCCAGCAAGAATCGCGAAGACGGTGATCGAGGCCCTGACCCACATCACCGGCTGGGCTGCAGCGTTGAGCCTTGTCGCAGCCGCCTTTATCGTAACGGAAGCGGTGGTGGTTCGAAAGATCTTCGGCGTTTCCACCATCTGGCAGACAGAGGCCTCCGTGTTCCTGCTCATCTACGTGGTTTTCACCGGGGCCCCCTTCGTCCAGAAGAACGAGCACCATTTGAACGTGGACCTTCTGATCATCCATTTGTCCCCGAGGGCGCGGGAACTCACCATGATCCTGGTGTCGATCGTTTCCTGCGTCCTCGCCGGAGTCGTGGGATTCTACGCGTGGCCCATGTGGTGGGAGACCATTACCCAGCACCAGCATTCCATGTCCCTGTGGGGACCCCCCTTGTGGATCCCCTACCTGTTCCTGCCGCTGGGCATGACCGTGCTCTTCCTGCAGTACATCCTTTACATTTGTGAGAAGATCAACGCGTTTCGCAAAGGGGAAATCGAAACCGAAAAGGAACGATTCGAACTAAGGGATATCGAACTGAAGGAAGCAGCCCGGGACCAATAACCGCGTGAGCCGCAGAAGGAAAGGGACGCCATGAGCGAGTATGTCCTGGCCGTACTGCTTTTCGGGAGCGCGTTCGCTCTCCTCATCTCCGGCATTCCCATCTGGGCGGGCCTGGCCGGTATCTCGATCCTCTTCATCCTCATCTTTTCGCCGCACCTCCTTCCCTCCGTTCCCTATATCCTTTACAGCGGAATGGACAACTTCGCCCTGCTCGCCATTCCCCTGTTTATCTTTCTGAGCGCGCCCATCGCGGAATCCAACGCCAGCAGAGACCTCTACGAGACGCTGCACAAGTGGCTGTACAAGGTTCCCGGCGGCCTGGGCATCGCCAACATGATCGGGTGCGGCATATTCGCGGCCCTGTGCGGATCCAGCCCGGCAACGGCGGCGGCCATCGGAGGCATCGGGATCCCTGAAATGCGAAGGCGAGGGTACTCTCCCGCCTTGAGCACGGGTCTCATCGCGCATGCCGGGACCTTCGGCATCCTTATTCCTCCGAGCGTGACCATGATCCTCTACGGCGTGGCCACTGAGACGTCTATCGGCAAGTGCTTTATCGCCGGCGTCATCCCCGGGCTCCTGGAGATCGTCCTGAGCTGCATCTGGGTCGGTGTGGTGTTCTATTACCGAAAGCTGGTACCTGCGAAGCAGGGAAGCGTGTACTACATTGAAGACCGAGGTCTTGTCGAGACCTTCACATGGGGAGAACGCTTCGGTTCCCTCATCAAGGTCCTGCCCTTCATCCTGATCATTTTCGGCATCATGGGATCCCTCTATGGAGGTTGGGCTACGCCAAGCGAGGCGGGCGGCGTGGGAGCCGTGCTCTCCCTTTTGTGTGTGATGACGATCTACAAGGTCTACCAACCTAAGCGTCTCTGGAAGATCTTCGTCAAGGCCCTGAACGAGAGCAGCATGATCCTGATGATCATGGCCGCCGCCCTGCTGTTCGCCTACGTCTCGTCCGATCTCTACGCGACCCAGGCACTGGGCGAGCTAATCCTGAACATTCCCCTCGGCAAGTGGGGGATCCTCGTCCTGATCAATATCCTGCTCCTAATGCTGGGGTGCTTCATCCCGCCGGCCGCCGTGATCCTGATGATCGCGCCGCTGCTTCTGCCGATCATTCAAGGGCTGGGCTTCGATCCAATTTGGTTCGCCGTCGTCATGACGGTCAACCTCGAGATCGGGCTCGTGACCCCGCCGGTGGGGCTTAACCTGTATATCGTCAAGAACATTGCACCGGACATCCCCATGTCCCACGTGCTCCTAGGCGTGGTGCCCTTCGTGATCATCGAAGGACTCGTGATCGTCGCCGTGTGCATCTGGCCGGAGCTGGCGTTGTGGCTTCCCAACAAGATGATCGGTTGAGACAGAGGGCCTGCCGGCTTTGAGGAGAGTACTCATGGGTTTGGCATCACTGGGACGGAGTTTTGAAGAGGCCTGTGGGAAGTACGGGACCAAAGTTGCGATCACGTTTTACCGGCAGGGTCGTCCGGAGACCATGATCAGTTACCGGGATCTGGATCAGGACGCCGGCCGGATGGCCGGCATCCTGAGTGAACTGGGAGTGGAAAAAGGGGACCGGGTCATCCTTTTTCTCCCCAAGTCCCTGGTTTTTGTCATCGCTCATCTGGCCATTCAAAGGATGGGCGCCGTGGCCGTGCCCCTGAACCCGGGGTTCAAGAAGTCTGAAATGAACTACTTTCTCGGCGACACCCAGCCCCGGCTGGTGATCTCCGGCCCTGAGCAGGCAAAGATGATCGAGGAACTCGATCCCGCCCGGGCCAACCTGCGGGTGGACACGGAACAGCCCTATCAGGAACTCGATCTTTTCCAGTCCTCGCCCGACAAAGGGCGGGCGGCTGAGGTTTTGCCCGGCGAGCCCGGACTCATCATCTACACGTCGGGGACCACCGGAAGGCCCAAGGGGGCCGTTCTCACGCAAGAAAACCTAATCCACGACGCGACTAACATTATCCATGTCTGGGAGATCTCCGAGGAGGACGTGCTCTGCCACGCCCTTCCTCTCTTCCATGTGCATGGCCTGTGCTTTGCCCTCCACACGTCTCTGCTGGCCGGCGCCCACGTGCTTTTGATGGATGCGTTTGTCCCGGAAACCGTCCTCGATGTCCTCTCGAACCGGGAACGTGACCCGGTCGCCAGTGTGTTCATGGCGGTACCGGCCATGTACGGGAAGCTGATGGAGGTCCTGGGCGATCGGCGGCCCGGCTTCGGGCACATGCGGCTGTGGACATCGGGATCCGCTCCGCTCCTGGCCCGGGACTTCGAGAGGATCAGGGAGGTGTTCGGCAAGGAGCCGGTGGAGAGGGAGGGCATGTCCGAAACCGGCATGAACTTTTCCAACCCCCTGGCCGGCAAAAGGAAACCTGGGTCCATCGGACTGCCCCTGCCCGGGCTGGAGGTGCGAATCGTGGACCCCGAGACTTTCCGTGACGTGGCGCCCGGCGAGACCGGTGAGATCCTTCTAAAGGGGCCTGGGATAACACCCGGCTACTGGGAGAAGCCCGAAGAAACGGCGGAAACATTTTACGAGGGCTGGTTCCGTACGGGGGACCTTGGCAGGATCGACGAGGAGGGATACTACTACCTGACGGACCGGATCAAGCACATCATCATAACGGGCGGAGAAAATGTTTCCCCAAAGGAGATCGAGGCGGTGATCAACCAGATGGACGGGGTCGCCGAGTCCTCCGTGGTGGGCCTCCCCAGCGAAAAATGGGGAGAGATGGTGGCCGCCGCGGTGGTGCTCCAGCCAGGGGCCGACGTAGCGTTCGAGGATGTGAAACAGGTGTGCAAGCGACACCTTCACGACTGGAAGTGTCCGAAGAAGGTTGTTTTTCTCGATGAGCTTCCCAAAAACACAATGGGAAAGGTGTTGAAGGAAGACGTGAAGGCCGCATTCGACACTTAAGACCGCCCCGGAGGAAGACCATGGACCCTAAATCGTCGATCGCAGGGAAACGAGTCCTCGTCGTGGATGACGAGCAGGACGTTCTCGACACCCTTTACGCGCTCCTCGATGTCTGCAAGATCGACACGGCGCTCACATTCGAGCAGGGAAAGCAGTATCTCGACGAGAACGTTTACGATGTTGCCATCTTGGACATCATGGGGGTTCGGGGGTTCGAGCTTCTTGAAATCGCCAGGCGGAGGGGCGTTCCGGCCCTCATGCTGACCGCCCACGGGCTGTCCGAGGAGAACCTGAAGCGGGCCGCCGAGGAAGGAGCGTCGTACTACGCCCCGAAGGAAAAGATATCCGAGCTTCCCGCCTTCATCGCAGATGTCCTCGAGGCCAGGGACAAGAATAAGAGCCCCTGGCTGAAATGGTTCGAAAGGCTGTCCGCCTTCTACGACAGGAGATTCGGAGGGACGGACTGGAGAAAAAAAGAGAAGGAGTTCTGGGAGCAGAGAACCAAGGCGATTCAATAGCAAAGCTCTCCTCCACGCGGTCCATTTACCTGATTGAAGGAAAATGAACCACGTTCACGGCAAAGGGCCGTGCAAATTTGTCCCTGAAGAAGAAGGAGAATGTGATGGCTGAAAGCCAAAAAGAACTGAATGCCAATCGTATGAGTCAACTGGAGACGTTCGCCAAAATGCTTCCTGAAGTGCTGGACCAGGTCACGAATCAGGCCGCTCAGACCTACAAAAACGGCGCCTTGGATGGGAAAACCAAAAGGCTGATGGCACTGGCCGTAGCTCTGGGAGCCGGATGCCGCAATTGTGTCCTGGGCCAGACCATGTTTGCCCTAAAAAAAGGGGCTTCCAGGGAAGAGATCCTGGAAACCATCTCTGTGGTTGTGAGCATGCGAGGGACTACCGGGGTGGCCGAGTCCCTGCGAGTAGTCCAGTTACTGGATGAGTTGAACGAGCTGTGATCAAAATTTTAATTGTCCCCTGTCCGGTAAATGATCAGCCGGTGCTTTTGGCCCCCCTTGTGCCGATAGCATAGTTGCCGATTTTACCGATGAAGGGCAGAGCCAGCATCCAGCGGAGCGTGAGACGTGAGGGATCTCGAAACTGATTCAGGCCGATGGTCATTTGTTCATGACCTTTTGAGGGCTGGGAACGATACGTCCCCAACAACCGATCCCACCACGGAAGGCTGAACCCGAAGTTCTTGTTGGTTTCATTGGGAAACACAGAGTGGTGGACCCGGTGCATGTCGGGTGTGACCAAAAACAGCCTCAGGGCCCGGTCGAAACCCAGGGGAATAAAAAAATTGCCGTGGTTGAACATGGATGTCCCGTTAAGAAGCACTTCAAATATGATGACACTGACTACGGGAGCTCCCAAAACAGAGATGGCGGCCGCCTTTATCCCAAAAGATATGATAATTTCGATCGGGTGAAAGCGAGTACCTGTTGTAACATCAAAGTCCATGTCAGCGTGATGCATCATATGCAGGCGTCTCAAAACAGGAACCGCATGAAACATGACATGCTGCATATAGATAACAAAATCAAGCACAATAAATGATATTACAACTTTCACCCAGAATGGGAATTGAACAATATTAAGAATTCCCCATTCCGCGCGCCCTACCCATACGGCTATTCCAACGGCCCCTGCAGGAAAAACAAGCCTCAAAAGGAAGGTATTGATGAATACAACGCCTATGTTGCCAAACCATCGGCCCCTTTTCGATGTTGTAAGGGTTCTTCTGGGCACAATGAGTTCAGCAAAGGCGACACCCAAGAAAATACCAATAAAAAAACCAATTCTGATCAGTGCCTCATTTCTGATGGCGAATTCCGTCACCCAGTTTTATCTCCATTGAACGCGCTTGATGAATTCCTGCTGGCTTCAAGACCGCCTCCGGCCCGAACACATAACCACATGATGGACACCACATACATAAAATTAAGGGTCTTGAGGAAATAATCCAGGCCCAATTCCTGAAAAACATGTTACCGTATGTAGTTACCTGGAGAATAAATGACTGAAAAAGAGAGACATAAAGCCTCGCACAAGGGCGCCCTGATTGTATTTACCCGCTACCCTGAGCCCGGAAAGAGCAAAACCCGCCTCATCGGGGCGATTGGGTCGGAAAAGGCCGCCCGGCTGCAGTTTCATATGCTGAGAAAGGCATTGAAGGCTGCAGAAAAGGTCTTCGGCAGAGATGAGATCATTATCTGTCTCGAAGGGGGCACGATGTCCGGATTACAGGCCCTCATCGGTTCAGGCTGGTTGTTTTCAAGGCAGGCAGAAGGCGACCTGGGTCAGAAAATGCTTCTGGCCCTTTGCTCGGCGGGAAAGAATAATCCCGGGCCTGTGGTGCTGATCGGGTCGGACTGCCCTGACATATCTCCGGACATACTGAGGCAGGCATTTGCCATTTTAAAGGACAGGGATATGGTCCTTGGACCTGCCGCTGACGGGGGTTTTTACATGCTGGGGATCAACGGTTCCATTGAACGTAGGTTGCTTGAATATGTCATGACCGGAATTGATTGGGGAACGCCCCTTGTCCTGAAGCAGGCCTTGCAGAGGATTCAAGAGGCGGGCCTTTCCTGTGGCTTTACTGCGGAACTGCATGATGTAGATCGTCCGGAAGATCTTCCGGACGATCTCTCCCCTCTCTTTGCTCCGGATTGCAGCAGGATAAGCGTGATCGTCCCTGCCCTGAATGAGGAGGAGTGCATTGCATCCACCCTGGACAGTATCAACAGGGGGGACAATATCCAGGTCATACTGGCCGATGGCGGCAGCAGAGACCGGACTTTGCAGATAGCTGAGGACCTGGGAGCGGAGATAGTGAACTCCGGCCGGGGCAGATCATGCCAGATGAATGAGGGAGCGGGAAGGGCGGAAGGAGAGATCCTTTTATTTGTACACGCAGACACCCGGATGCCCTTTCTGTATGACTGGTATGTCCGCGGTGCGATTGTGGAGGGAAGATATGTGGGAGGGGGGTTCAGGTTTTCCCTTGATCAGTCCTTTCCAGGATCAGCGGGTATTACCCTGCTGGTCAATCTGCGGAGCCGGCTGTTGGGGATGCCCTACGGTGATCAGGCGCTGTTTATTGACGGAAAACTTTTCCGGTCAATGGGCGGGTATGATAAGACGCCGATTCTAGAGGATGTAAAACTGGTCACACAGATGAATAAAAAGGGCAGGATTGTCACCCTGCCGGCCGCCGTAAAGACATCCTCGCGAAGATGGAGGGAAAAAGGCTTGTTCAAAACCACCTTCATCAATCAACTCATTATGTGCGGCTACTATCTGGGGATATCAGTCGACTCATTGGCCTCGCTGTACAAAAAATAGGTCCTCCATTCGAAAGCCGCATCAGGCGACATCACTCATCAACCGGAGTGCTCCTCCGATGCAGGCTCCCTGATTTTACTTATGATTTTTGGAATGAAAAGTGAGAATACAAACAGCCCTATGGAAAAGAATACCCTGAAAGATATGAGTTCTTCCCAGTTTCCAGAGACCCATACCTCTTTCAGCGTTCCAATGAAAAATGTGAAGATGAAGGTTCCAACAATAATGCCGAGACCCGTGCCGAAAAAATAATCCCGGAATTGAACCTTGGTAAGACCCATACCGAAATTCATGGGGGTGAAAGGAAAATAGACCAGGCGAAGATAGAGCACTGCTGCAAAGCCGTTTCGCTCGATGGCGTCGTCATATTTCTTCAACCGGTCTCCGATGAGAGATGCTGCAAACTCCCTTCCCAGGCCGCGGCCGATAATAAAGGCCGTACTCGCCCCGAGCATGGCCCCGATCCATACATACAGAAAGCCCCGGAAAGGTCCGAATATCGCAGCCCCCAAACCCGTTAAAAGGGTGCCTGGCACGAAAAGACTCACCCCCAACGCATAGATGATCATGAAGGAAACGGGCGCCCAAATGCCGGCCGTGTCCAGTAACCGGCCTAGAGCCTCTGCAGTGAGATACGAACTGACCGGAGTAAACCTCACCAGATAGACCGCCTCGATCATGAAGGCTGCAAGGGCGAGGGCCTTGAGAACAGCCCTTTTTCGGCCCTTATCCGGAGCTGGTTTGGCTGTTTGTTCCACGTTATTACTCCTGTGTTCCCGAACTCAGGAACTGATGGCGCCTCCTCAGGTGAATCCTGCGCCTGCAGTGCAGGTATAACAGTGATCCGCCACGGTAATGGAGCTTCCAGCCGGGGGCGGACCGGCCATATCAGAGACATGGGTTTTCCTCTTACCCATGTGCAGTCCCTTGGCCAGGTTGAAATCGCAGTCGTATAGATATCCGTCCCATGAAACCGAAACCATGTTCCTGCACATCAGCCCGTCCACAGCACATGCATTGAACCCGGAGGCAAGCCTTCCCAGATAGGATTCAAGATTCCCCTTTTCCTCGAGCCAATTCCGGAATCTTCCCAGAGGAACATTGGCAAAAGCGAAAAGATCGTTGAAAACAATATCCCACTTGCTCATGAGCACTTCACGGAATCGTTTTGTGATCTGGCCCTGGGGGCCAGGCAGGAATGCCCCTGTGGGGTTGCACACCAGATTCAGTTCCAGGCCCGTCCCAGGGTGTCCATAGCCCAGGCTGTTGAGTCTTCGAAGCGTATCGATGCTCTTCCGGAATACGCCGTTACCCCTCTGGGAGTCTGCCTGGGCCTCATTAAGAGAAGGAAAAGAGGCGATGATTACTACCTGCCTGGCCTTCAGCAACCCCATCAGGTCATCCCTCTTTCCGTTGTTCAGAGCGCTCAAGTTTGACCGGAACATGAGCCTTCCGGCATGGGGAGACAGCCTTTTGACAAGCTTTATGATGTTGGGGTTCAGCTCAGGCGCCCCTCCGGTGATATCGATGGTCTCAAAGCGGCCCCTCTCGGCATAAGCGATCACGGCATCCGCGGTCTCGGAATCCATGTTTTCCTTTCGACCGGGACCCGCGCTCAAATGACAATGCCGGCATAACTGGTTGCAGAGAAGCCCTGCATTTATTTGAAGGGTCGTCGTGTTTCCTCGATTCAGGCTGAGGCCATGCCTTAAAAGGGTTTGGCGGAATGGCTCCAAGGTCCTTTCCGTCCTGACGTTTTCCTGGGAAGGATGGTCGACATTCATGGCCCCGGATCTCCCCTACATGGATATTTTTTGCGCGATATTACGCATTTGAACGCCGTGTACCAGAGATGCGCCTCCCCTGATGGCGGTAACCACATGAACGGCCTCTGTCATTTCCTCCAGGTTGGAGCCCTTTTCCAGGCATGACTGGGTGAATGCGTCAATACAGTAGGGACATTGGACGGCATGGGCCACAGAGAGGGCGATCAGCGCCTTTTCTCGCTCAGTGAGTACTCCTTCGGCGAATACCGCATTGTAATAGTCGAAAAACTTCTCCGCCAGTTCAGGCACCTGTTCGCCGATTTCAGGAAATCTTGGTAAATCATCCGGCTTGTAATAGGTTTCCATGTCATACCTCCTTTATATGATATCTATTGCTATAGAATCTAAGGCGGGTCTTTGCCCGCAACCCAAAGTCAAGGAGCACTGGCACTAAGAATAAGCGTTTAGTTTGGTTTCTTCGGGATCGAAATCG
>JAWLEX010000217.1:0-2751 GCA_041685835.1 Desulfatiglandales bacterium | reverse complement strand
AATCACTCTGGACCGCTCCCGCTTCTCCGTGCGTGCCACCTACCACGACCCCTGCAACTACGGCAGGAAGTCCGAGGCCATGTTCGGGCACGCCTATTTCGACGAGCCGCGATGGGTCATGGACAGGGTCTTTGACGACTGGGCGGAAATGCACCCGAACCGGGAATACCAGATCTGCTGCGGAGGCGGAGGCGGGGCGCTCCTCACCGGGTACGAAGAAGAGCGGATCGCATACGGGACAAAGAAGATGGAACGTATCCTGGCCACGGGCGCCGAACTGGTCGTGGTACCCTGCCACAGTTGCCACGCCCAGTTCAAGGGCCTGATCCGCGAAATGGGCCTTGAGAACCTTCAGGTAAAGTATCTCTGGGAGGTGGTAGCCGACGCCCTGATCGTATAAAACGCCTTTATCCCCGGGCCTTATTCGTATAATTAGCTTAATTCACAGCTTTTATCGTTTTTACTTCTTTTTTTCTTAATTATTATTAGTGATCTTCGTGGACTTCGTGGTAAGATGATTGAAAGCAGGAAGGACACGGGAACAAATCAGCCCTGAAAGGGATAATGGATCTGGACACCCCTTCGTCTCTTGTTTATAAAGTAAAGTTGGTGCGATTAGGCACCTCAAAAGCCCACGTCAGGAAGGAGATCCCCTATGGACATTCAAGTCACCCCGGCCGGGCCGGACATGAAAAAACCCAAACCGGCGGACGAGTCCAGGCTCGGCTTCGGAAACCTGTTCACGGACCACATGTTTCTCATGGACTACGAGAAGGACCGCGGGTGGTTTGACCCGAGAATCGTACCTCACGGGAAACTGGAGCTGGATCCGGCTGCCATGGGCCTGCATTACGGCCAGGAGATCTTCGAAGGCCTGAAGGCCTACCGGGGCCGTGACAAAGGCCTTTACCTGTTCCGGGCAGGTGACAACTTCGACCGCATGAACCGATCCGCAGCCCGCCTCTGCATGCCGCATTTGGACGTCCCTTTTGTCATGAAAGCGCTCGAGCAACTCATCCTGCTGGATCGGGACTGGATACCCGGAAGCCCCGGGACATCTCTGTACATCCGGCCGACAATGATCGCCACGGACCCCTTTCTGGGAGTGCGTCCCAGCCATAGATACATCTTCTACATCATCATCGGGCCCGTGGGGGCATACTACAAGGAAGGCCTCGACCCGGTGAAGATCTATGTGGAAGACAAGTACATACGCGCAGCAGTGGGAGGGATCGGCGAGGCCAAGACAGCCGGCAACTATGCCGCCAGCCTTCTGGCCACGGAAGAGGCCCAGAAAAAGGGCTTCGCCCAGGTGCTCTGGCTGGATGCGGTGGAACGCAGGTACGTGGAAGAAGTGGGCACCATGAACATATTCTTCGTGATCAACGACGAGGTGATCACGGCCCCGCTCAACGGGAGCATCCTTCCCGGCATCACCAGGGATTCCGTGATCCACATCCTCAAAGACTGGGGCGTGAAGGTCTCGGAACGCCCCCTGGCCATCGACGAGATCACGGCGGCCGCTGAAAACGGGGGGCTCAAGGAGGCCTTCGGCGCAGGAACCGCCGCGGTCATAAGCCCGGTTGGGCAGCTCACTTACAAGGGCCGGGACTTTTCCGTGGCCGGGGGCCGGATGGGCGAGCTGAGCCAGCGCCTCTACGACGAGATCGTGGCCATTCAGTACGGGGAAAAGGACGACCCCTATGGGTGGAGAATACCTGTATCATGATTCCAACCATCGAACGCCACGGCGACCATGTACGCATGATCGACCAGAGAAAGCTCCCGGGCAAGGTCGCCTGGTTCACTTGCAGGGGCTTTCGGGACGTTATCCGGGGCATTCAGGAAATGGTCATCCGGGGCGCGCCGGCCATCGGCGTGGCCGCGGGCATGGGCCTAGCCCTGGGGGCGGGAAAGATACATACGAAGGACTATGACGTCTTCAGGCGCCGCTTCATGGGCCTGGCCCGTGAGATGGCAAAAGCACGGCCCACCGCGGTGAACCTTCGCTGGGCCGTGGAGCGGATGAGCCGGCTGGTGGAAGAGGCCGCGGGAAAGCCCGTCCACGAGATCAAGGAGGCCCTTTTTCAGGAGTCCGAACGCATCCTGGCGGAGGACATAGAGATCAACCGGGCCATGGGCCGCAACGGCCTGGAACTGGTCCCCCAAGGGGCCGCCGTCCTCACCCACTGCAATGCAGGCTCCCTTGCCACCGGAGGCTACGGGACCGCGCTGGGTGTCATCCGCGCGGCCCACGAGGCGGGGAAAAGGGTCTCCGTCATAGCCGACGAGACCCGGCCATGGCTCCAGGGCCTCAGGCTCACCGCCTTTGAACTCATGGAGGAAGGCATCCCCGTGACGGTGATCGTGGACAGCGCCGCCGGCCACCTCATGCGGAAAGGGGAGATCGACCTGGTCATCACCGGCGCCGACCGCATCGCCGCAAACGGAGATACGGCCAACAAGATCGGGACCTATTCCGTGGCCGTCCTGGCCCGGGAGAACCGCATCCCGTTCTATGTGGCGGCACCCCTGTCAACCATCGACCCCCAGACCGGCAGCGGGGACGAGATCCCCGTGGAGGAGAGGGACCCCAGGGAGGTGAGTCACTTCAGAAACCGGCCGGTGGGGCCGATCCAAGCGCCGGTACGGAATCCCGCCTTTGACATAACGCCGGCCCGGTACGTCTCCGCCATCATCACCGAAAAGGGCGTACTGCGCCCGCCCTATGGAAAGGCGATCCGCAAGGTC
>JAWLEX010000093.1:0-11996 GCA_041685835.1 Desulfatiglandales bacterium | reverse complement strand
ACCTCGATGATGCCGATCGAGGCATGTTTCTGAATGTCCTCGGCAAGGTCGTCTCCGATCTCAATTGGCTCTGCCACGCCTATTGTCTTATGACCAACCGCTACCATCTCCTCATCGAAACACCTGAAGGAAATTTGTCGAAATTCCAAGGCAGCAGCGTTACGCGGATCGGCCGCCTTTGTCTGACCTCCTGCCGGCTTCCTTCCCCTCAAAGTCAACCAGAAACGAGGCCATCATCCAGGCCCATGGAGACTATGGCTATTCCCAAACGGCCATCGCTAAAGAGGCAGGGCTGCAGTACTCCACTGTGAGCCGGATCATAGGTCGAGGTTGGTCATTTGCAAAATACAAGACCTGACCCCATATCTTTCACAAACTGCAAGCTCTTGTCTCCCAGGGATATCTTTTGTCCGTCCTCGAAATGTTTTTTCTTGGGGGTCTGATCGCCGACCTGGGGGTCTTATCCCAAAAGCCTTAACTGGGTCCGCTTTTGGCCGCCTCTGACACTTTTTGATCAAATCCAGTTTTCCAAAAACAAGGGAGCTTTGATTCGCTGAAAATGACGTGTGTTGTTTGTGACCAGAACAGCTCCAACCGATAAAGAATGGGCAGCTATCATCATGTCCAACTCCCCAATAGGTTGGCCAGTAGAGACAAGCTGGTGGCGAATTTCTGCATACCAATCAGCAGAATCAGAATCCCATGATAAAATAGGAACAATTTTAAGGAAATAGTGGACAGCTAAATGTATTCTATGCTCGGCAGGTAATCGTTTCAGTCCATACATGAGTTCAGCACGGGTCACTGTTGACATGCAGACTTTGGAAGGCAAAATAGTTTCGAGTTTTGCTTCTATATTTGCAGAACGTCCTTTGATTAGGTAGCTTACTGTGTCGGTATCTAGCATATAGAGCATGAGCTAGCTTTCCTCATTGGACACAGCATCATCAAAGATCCCCCTTTCTTGAGGAAGGACGTTCATTGGTCTATCCGACATGAAAGCGTCTGAATCATTAATGGAGTGAACAAGGTCGAAGAAGTCCTTCCATGCGCCTGCACCTGGACGATTTGAGAGCACTACATCGCCGGTTGTTTCATCCCGAGATATATACACCTCATCACCACTAAAACGAAAATCAATAGGAAGTCGAACTGCTTGACTACTACCATTTTTAAACAGCTTAGCGGTTTGTGCCTTTTTCATAAAAACCCCCTTTTTGTCTTGAGTATATATTCAAGTATATACACAAGGAAACCGCCATGTCAAGGCAATCCCTCATAGGCCTCACCATCTCCATCAGGCCTATGTGGGTCGACCGGTCTCTGAGCATCATAGAACCTTTGGGCCTCAGCTTGAGTGCCCAGGGCTTCGTTTCTTGATATAGACTGTTATCCTGCTGAGCCGGACCTCTTGATTAGATGCTGACAAGGTGTCAATTCACGGGCTCGAACCCTTCCTTCCCCATTCCCTGATGACAGCAAGCCATCCCTTGATATGATATTCAACTTGCCCACATTCTTCCGCAAAACCCTTTCTGGGAATCGCTGACCCAAGATTCCTCAAGGAGCTCATATGGAAGCGCTAACATTATGGCAAACATTCTGGCAGATGGCAGTTGAATGGCTCCTGGCCAACGGCTTCGGGGCCCAGAACCTGGTCCAGGACGTGACCTGGAGGGAAATGTGCACTACATCCGCAACGGCGAGGTGGACATCCTAACCAACATGAGCAAGGAATTCTCCCGCTACGTCTTCAATATCCGCGTGGCCTATCGCGAAGATCTGGACGAGGTCATTGACCAGGTCAGGCAGGTGGACGAGGACCTGCGCCAGGACCCGGAATACGCCCCAAGCATCCTCTCCCCCATCGAGATCCTGGGGGTGGACGAGTTGGGAGAATCCGGCGTTGTGGTCCTGGCCCCCACCTCAACTGTTCAACGACACGGAAACTCGAATTTAATAAACTTATAAATGAAATAGAACCAATTGCCAAAAATTGAGGCAACATTTGCAAAATTTCTTGAGTCCGGGTTAGACTTGATGATGCAGAAAGAGAACAAGGCTCATTATTGCATCGGAGTGCACTATATGACGGTCAGTCGCGCCGTGCATACCTTTGAGCGAGAGTTGGAATGTGAGATCTGATTCCGGGGACTTGTCTGGTGCCCCTTCCAATGGGTGAACCCAGCCGTGTGTATAGATGCAGTGGAGGTGACGGCGTACGATGGTCCGTTCAGGTAACTCCGCGTAAAAGCTAAACCAACCACGCCCCGAAACCCGCTTTACCTGGTCACATGAGCGCCGGGCGTGCCAAAGGCGAATCCATGAAGACAATTACCGCCAGCTCAACGTGGTCCTGGCTGCGCGAGTACTGGCTCAACCTGCACCGAATTCGTTTCTGGCTTGCAGCCGCAGCCATCGCCGTAGCAATTCTGTACATGCTTGTTGGTTTCCTTATTCTGCCCTGGGTAGCAACCAGCTTTGCGGTCAATACGGTAGCGGACGATCTCGGCCGCGATCTGCGTATCGGGACCGTCCACACCAATCCGTTCACGCTCACCCTCGAGGTCGAGGATCTCGCCCTGGACGACGTCGATGGCCAGGAGCTCATAGGCTTCGAGCGCCTGTTCGTCGACCTGGCCTGGTCCAGCCTGTTCAAGTGGACGGCCGTCATATCCACGGCACGCCTGGAAGACGCCCGCGTGCACGAGGAGCAGTTTGACTCGGGGGTGACGCGTTTTACCCGTCTGCTGTCCGAGTTCCAAAGCCGGCCGCTGCCGCGTGACGGGCCGGAGGGGGACATCATCCGGCCCGAACAGACCGGTCCAACGCTGCCGATCGCGCTTGAGGATATCGACTTCTCGCTTGACGATTTCATCCTCGCCGAGGACGCCGTCGCGCCGTTTCAGGTCAGCGGTCGATTCGAGCGGGGCGGGGAATTCGTCTTTGACGGTGAAGTCCAGGTACTGCCCGGGCTCGATCTCGCCGGCACGCTTGACGTCGATGGTCTGACGCTCGCGCTGGCGGAACCGTTCGCCCAGCGCTTCGCGAACATTCGTATCGACAGCGGCAGCCTGAGCGCTGAAGGCGAGCTACGCAGCGGCCCTGGCGATCCCCTGACCTATGCCGGCAGTGCCAGGATCGACGCGCTGGACATCCGCGAACGCGACGGTGGCAAGGATGTCGTGACCTGGCAGGCGCTGACCATCGATGGGATCGATTTCCGCCTCGGAGAGCGTCTGCTTGAACTGTCGGTTATCAGAATGGATCAACCATCCGCCCGGGTGTTCATCGCCGAGGACCGCAGTACGAATCTGGGGAAACTGCTGATTGAGCGGCCCGCCGTGCCGGAAGAGAAAGTCGAACCATTCGATATCGTGATCGGCGACGCTCGCCTCAATGGCGGTGTATTGGCCTTAACGGACCGTTCTCTGCCGCTGCCGTCCGGCATACGCGTGCGTGAGCTCAGTGGCGGAATATCGGGGTTTTCGCCCGGACAGGAGGAGCCGTCGCCGTTTCAGGTCAGCGGTCGATTCGAGCGGGGCGGGGAATTCGCCTTTGACGGTGAAGTCCAGGTACTGCCCGGGCTCGATCTCGCCGGCACGCTTGACGTCGATGGTCTGACGCTCGCGCTGGCGGAACCTTTTGTTCAGCGCTTCGCGAACGTTCGTATCGACAGCGGCAGCCTGAGCGCCGAAGGCGAGCTGCGCAGCGGCCTTGGCGACCCGCTGACCTACGCCGGCAGCGCCCGGATCGATGCCCTGGACATTGGCGAACGCGACGGTGGCGAGGATGTCCTGAGCTGGCATGCGCTGGCCATCAATGAGATCGATTTCCGCCTCGGAGAGCGTTTGCTCGAGCTGTCGGTCCTCCGGCTGGATCAGCCATCCGCCCGGGTGTTCATCGCCGAGGATCAAAGCACGAATCTGGGCGAATTACTGGTCGAGCGGCCCGCCGCCCAGGAAGCTGCGCCGGAAGCGGCGCCGGAAGATGAGGCCGAACCGTTCGATATCGAGATCGGCGGCGTCCGCCTCGACGGTGGTGTATTGGACTTTACGGACCGTTCTCTGCCGCTGCCGTTCGCCACCCGCGTGCACCAGCTCAGGGGCGGCATCTCGCGGCTTTCGCCCGGACAGGAGGAGCCGACGCGGGTTGATCTGGAAGGACAGGTTGCGGACTACGGCCAGGCCCGGATCAACGGGGAGCTGAATCCATGGAACCCGCTCAGGCGCACGCGGTTCGATCTCGTCTTCGAGAACATGGATATCCCGGATTTGACACCCTATGCGGTCCAGTTCACCGGCCGCCGGATCGCCGCAGGCCGTATGGACCTCGATCTCGGCTACGTGCTGGACGCAGGTCGTCTCGACGCCCGCAACAACATCGTTCTGCGCGACCTGAAGCTGGGTGAACCCTTCGAACACCCGGACGCGACGAGCCTGCCGCTGAGTCTGGCCATCGCGCTGCTCAAGGATAGCGATGATGTGATCAGAGTCGATATACCGGTCCAGGGCAGCGTCAACGATCCCGAGTTCTCTTTCGGGCCAGCGATTCGACAGGCGCTCACGGATATACTGCAAGGCATTATCACTTCGCCGTTCAGTCTGTTGGCCAGTCTCGTCGACGGCGACCCTGACGAACTCGCCAAGGTGGCCTTCGTCCCGGGTTCCAGCGAGGTCCCACCACCGCAACTGAAAGGCCTTGACCAACTGCGCGCCGCTCTCGACAAACGGCCCGAACTCGCGGTTGAACTCCCCGCACCGTACGCACCGGACGCCGACCGTCCAGTGCTCCAGAGGCAACAGGCCCGGGCCGCCATGGTCAAGCGGCTGGACCAGGCGGGCATCGAGGTCGCTAACCCGAGCCTGGAGGCCCCAGCAACCAGCGAGATCGTGGAGGCGATGTTTGCCGATCAGTATCCGCAGCGAGAGCTCGCCGATGTCCGCGAACGCTTCACCACGGCAGAAGAAGATGAGACGCCGGAATTCGACGCCGCCGCGTACCGAGAACACTTGGCCACTGAAGTGACTGCCGCCCAGACCGTCTCCGAAGGGGACCTCGAAGCGCTGGCAAAGGCCCGCGCCGAGGCCGTACGCAATTTCATCCTGGGCGAGGGCGACGCCCCGGCGGTCGAGCCCGATCGCGTACGGAGTATGGCACCCACTGAAGTCGAGGCCAATGGCGCGGTCGTCCTGGAAATCGGTCTCGACGCCGACTAATTGCTCTAATTCGTAAGTTCGGTATGGTAGAGGTTAAAAGCTCTTTCGGAGTGAAAAAAACAGCAGACAGAATAGTCAAGGTTTTGTACATCGCATGCACCTCAGATTGAACTTCTCATCGGGGCCATTTGTAGGAAATCAACGCAGCAAGAGATTTCATACCTAGGAGTGTACCTTTGGCCAGGCGCTTCAGGCTGGATTTGCTCCTGGACAATGCTGTTCTCCCTTGGTCCGGAGAGGACGGGAGGACAAAAAATAAAGGGGGACAAGAAATGAAGGTACTCATGCTTTATCCCAAGTATCCAGAGACATTTTGGGGTTTTCAGCACGTTTTAAAATTTGTATCCAAAAAGGCCGCCTTTCCTCCCTTGGGTTTGCTCACTGTTGCCTCCCTTTTGCCCCAGGAGTGGGAAAAGCGTCTGGTCGACTTAAATACTGATCTGGTCCAGGAAGCTGACTGGGAATGGGCTGATCTTGTATTTATCAGCGCCATGCTTATTCAGAAAGAGGGAGTGGAAGAACTGCTCGATGCGGCCAAGGCCAGGGGCAAGACCGTGGTAGCCGGAGGACCGGCCTTTTTGGCCCAGCCGGAAAACTTTCCCCAAGTGGATCATTTTGTCCTGGATGAAGCAGAGATCACTCTGCCCTGGTTTGTCCAGGATATAGAGCAAAACAGGGCCCGGCACATGTATACCAGCAAGGAGCGTCCGGAACTGACCCAGGTCCCCCTGCCTATGTGGTCTCTGATTGATATTCACAAATATGCAACCATGCCTATTCAGTTTTCCCGGGGCTGCCCGTTTGATTGTGAGTTCTGCGACATCTTCCTGCTCAATGGCCGTAAGACCAGGACCAAGACCCCGGAGCAGATGGTTCAGGAACTTCAGACCCTCTATGATGCCGGATGGCGGGCCAGTGTGTTTATTGTGGACGACAATTTCATTGGCAACAAGCGGAAGGTAAAGGAGATGCTGTCAGCGGTGATACAGTGGCAAAAGGAGCACAATTACCCCTTTACCTTGTTCACTGAGGCCAGTGTCAATCTGGCCCAGGATGAGGAGCTCATGGATCTGATGAGCTGGGCCAATTTCAACAAGGTCTTCTTGGGACTGGAGACACCGTGCCTTGAGAGTCTCAAAGAATGCGGCAAGACCCAGAATACCCAGATAGATCTGTCTGACGCGGTGCGTATTATCCATCAGCACGGGATGCAGGTCATGGGCGGATTCATTGTCGGGTTTGACAGCGATACAGAATCCATTTTTGAGGCCCAGATACGATTTATCCAGCAGATCGGTGTTGTTACGGCAATGGTCGGAATCTTGGGGGCTGTACCCCAAACCAGGCTGTGGCATAGGTTGCGGGCAGAAGGCCGCTTATTGTCCGAGCCCTCGGGGAACAATACGGACGGGAGCATCAATTTTGTGCCTCAGATGGGGATTCAGAACCTGCTGTTCGGGTACAAGAGAGTGGTGAGTACAATTTATTCTCCTCGAATGTATTATGCCCGGATCAACACCTTTCTGAAGAACTACCGGCCCACGGCCAAAGGGCACTACAGCCTGAAAGACATCAAGGCGGCTCTTGCCAGTACCTGGCGGATCGGCCTTTTTTCCAGGGCCTGTATCTGGTACTGGCCGCTGATGATCAAGACAGCCTTGACCCGGATCAAGGCCTTGCCCGCGGCCTTGGAATTGGCCATATATGGATATCATTTCCAGAAGATTGCCAAGCGCTGTCAAAAGGCTATTAAACTTCAGGAAAATGATCAGGGCCGAAGGTCAGGCCCATCCAGCGATGCTTGTTGACGAAGCTGTTCCTCTTGTGTTTTCCGATAGTGTCTTGGCATATCTCGATTGTGGTACAAAGAGAAACACCCCCTTGGACTCCCTCCTTGTGGGGGGTGTATTTTGCGACAACCAAGGCATGACAATACATTAGTGCCATGTAATATTTAACACCTCGCAACTGTACAAAAAAGCTGTTAATTTGTTATCTTTACATAAAATTCCTTTATTGTTGAATAGATCGTAAGTATTAGTTTATCAAAGGGCTAAACTAATACAAGGTCCCTAATATTTTTCTTATAACAAAGCGCTTACCTACCCGGTTTGCTGTTTTTCAAAATAAGCCCAGGCAGTTTCTTCCAGTTCCTCATACCATGCTTTACCCTAACTTGAAGAAGTCAAGCTGCAGTTCGAGCACTGGCGGGAAACCAGACGCACACGATCTCCAGTCCCAAACGACTTGTTGACAACAACGGATGACACCGACGATGGCGGGGACAGCAGCGGCGAGTGCTTTATCAACAGCCTGATGCACTAAAAATGCAAATCCAGGAAGCTCACGCCCCCCTTATCCGTCCCCCCATCGTCTATCTGCTTGGTAGAGAGGGTTGTTTTCCTGTTGGCTTGCTTCATAACATTCTGGAAAAAATTACTGTTTTAAAATCAGGGAACAGAAGAGTCCACTTTTAGTTTTATAAGCAGGTAGCGTTTTTCGCGTGCGAAACGCTCCGGATCGATCCCGCCTGTCGCTTTTTCAAATTTTTTATTTGCATGCTGCACAACAGGGTCAAGATAATACCGGATAAAGGGTTGTTTGCGTTTTAATTTAAAATCTGCGAATTCAATGGCGGGTTTTAGTACCCTGCATGCGCAATTATATGCAAAGTATAAGGTCGGAAGGATGTTTGCAGTGATATCTTCCTTATATATTATACTCCATCCGTTTTCTTCGGCGACTGCCTGGAAATCTTCAAAAATATGACCTGATGTGAAACGGGATTCTCTATGCTCGGCCTGGCGGAAATAGTCGCTTATTATCCATTCCCCCCTGGAGGCCAGCAACTGTCCAGTTTTTTTTAAAGCCTCATGAAGAGAGATATACTGTAAGGATTCTGAATGAATAACAGTGGAAAAACTCTTTTCTTCTTTCATGTCCTCATATTTGTCTTCTATGAGCTTTAACTCGGGATAGTTTTTCTTGATATAATATGCCTGATGTTTGTCAGGGGTAACACAGGTTACACTGTGACCATTGTGATGCAGCAGATTGCCCAGACCCCCCATTCCCGCCCCGACATCCAGGATTTCCTGATCCGGCCCGGAAACAAGCTCAGCTATTTTTTTAGCATAAGCCATTTGGGCTGTTTCTATATCCCTAATAGAAATCTCGTCTCCTGATATATCGATATCTTCAAAATATCCGTAATGAAGCATATCAGTGCCAAGTGCATCACTATAAAAACGCAATTGCGGATCTTCCTGAGTTCTGTTTATACCTATCTTTTGCCTTTTTGCATATGCATAAGCCCGGTACAGGTTTAAAGGATTGCAGATAGTCAAGGCCATTTTTTGCAATACGTGCTTTTTCAAGATCCCCCCTGTCCTAGTATTTATACAAATTCTAAATTCATGAAGACTTAACCAATGATAAAAGATCCCACGACCAGGATATGGTGCTGCTGGATGCGGCGTATGGAGGCCTGAAAATCGCGGTTTTTAAAAAGGTTGAATTTTTTCCCGAGCTGCCTCAGTCCATCCCGCGAAGGGGTTTCAAAGCCGATGAATACGCCCCGACATCCGGCCTTGGCTGCCAGTGTCATGAGTTCGGTGTCATCGGCGAAGTTGATGGAGACCTGGGCGACCCACCTTTATGTTGGCCAGACCTCCGTCATACCGGCGTTTCAGGCTGCCTTGCCGGACGTCCTCCAGAACTTGCAGCCATATGCCCTCGGCCTCTCCGGTCACGACAGCATCTGCATGTTCCATGGCTTCATCGAGGCACATGGGGGCGTGAATGCCGCCCATGATGACAGGTACGCCCAAGCTGCGGAAATAGCGGGATACTTCATAGGCCCGGTTCGCCTGGGAAGTGAATGCGGTAATACCCACCAAGTCCGGACGAGATATGGCATGATAGTCCACCCCGCCCAGGTTCTCGTCAATGATCGTGATTTGCCATTGCGATGGCGTCAGTCCTGCGAGAACCATAAGGCTGAGCGGTTTCCATACGCGGTAGCGGTTCCAGCGGTTTGCCTTTACATTGCCGATACTGACCAGGAGGTTGCGCGGATTGATCAAATATAGTCGCATGGATTTCATTCCTCCCGGACAAGGTCCCTGTTTTTTCTTCACTATATAAATGTCACAACGCAACTTGTCCACGAGGTTTCATTTTCCGTCTCCTGTGAGATAGGTAAGAGCGATAATTTCGTATCTAGATCCATTTGACAAGATCAAGCACCCAGCGGGCATCAAAACGAATCAGAGGCAACACCATTCAATAAGCATCCTAAGCTGCGAGACCGTAATGGACGTTGCTTTTTTTCCCCAACCTGATTTTCAGGTGCCAGAGGAAGAATTGGGCCAGCATGCATGTGAGCAAGTGATGATGCCAACCTGGCCACGTCCTCACCTTGCTCTGATTGGATAAGGCCTGATTATGTTTATTTCTTTCAAAATAACCCAGCAATTCTATTCAGTGGGTCATTCATCTGGCCTGCCGCCAGACTGCAAGCTGGCATAACCTGGGCAAAAAGGTCCTGGCCGAGGGCGTGGAGCGGCAGGATCAGGTCCAGGTCTTGCAGAAGATGGGCTGCGACTATGCCCAAGGGTTTTTCTTTGCCCGGCCGGTGCCGGTGGAGGGGGTTGCTGCCTTGTTTTTGGAGAAGGCCGGGTAGTGATGCTGCAATGAGGGCTATGAATATCAGCCTGTGGAGACCTTCCCCCGGCCAGACCGTTAAGCTTACATAACGGGGCACATGTGCACCTGTATAAAATTTGCTCAGTGGTCAACGCTCGGGCCATGCACCTGGCTGTTGAGGCCACTTTTCAGCTTTGTCCTGTTTGCGACGGATGTTTGTGGGACACGGGACGGGCGTAGGCGGTGGTCAGAGCCCCAGGGGTGTAGTACCCCCTGGGATTTTTTCATGAATAACTCGGCTGCTTGTCCATGGATTTATTTTTTGTTATAAATTAAATTTACATACGCTAACAATGTTATAAATCTGAAACTCTGTATTTTTAAACACTTATCTCAGTTTTGAGGTATTCGATTCGTAGTTCCATATGCGTATGAGGAAGCATTGAAGCATTCAGGTCCATCGCCTCTATCATAATTCAGGGGGCCTTTTCCAACCAGGCGACGGCCAGTCCCTTAAGCAAATTCATTTCCATTATCTCCGGTTGAGTTACACAAGAACGAACAAGGTACTATTATGGAAGATGAACAGAGGACAAAAAAGCTGCTTTTGCGAAAGCTGACTGAATTACGCTCGCAAAATGCCGAACTTGAAAAATCAATCTCCGGGAGTATGTCGGCTGATCTTACCATTGACTTCGAGATCAGCCATGATTTCCAGGACATCGGTCATAAAGTCATGCTGCTCAACGCTCGCGAAATATATCGCAAAGACATGGGCACAAAAGTGCTCCTCCTGGCCTTTGAGGACATCACAGAACACAAGCGCCTGGAAGACTTGTTAGCTGATTCTGGCTCAAGTTTCATTCTTGGCGGCTCTGACGGCCCGGATATTCAGTTATTTAAGGAAGTTATTGCATGCCTTGATGTAAGACCCTAGATCAAATACAGAGAGTGGCGGCATTGCATTTATATCCATGGGCTTTGATTGCTTTCTGTCTTGACATGTAAGACCCTATATGATAACCGATGGGTATGGCCCACTTACATAAGAAGGTTAAGCAGGGAAAGACCTACTACTACATCCGGGAGATGGCCCGGGTGCAGGGCAAGCCCAAGGTCGTCAACCAGATCTATCTCGGCTCTGTCGAGCGGATCATGGAGATGGCTCTGGGGCAGCAGAAGACCGACTTGAGCAAGATTCAGGTCCAGGAGTTCGGATCTTTGTTCCTGGCTCATTTTGTGGATCAGCATATAGACCTTGTCCAGGTCGTTGACTCGGTCATTCCTCCAAAGCCTCGGGAAAAGGGGCCAACCCTGGGTGAATATTTCCTGTACGCTGCCTTCAACAGAATGATCGAGCCCAGATCAAAGCTGGGACTGCCTGCATGGTACAAAAACTTGGCCGTGCACCAGGTGCGGCCTGTGGATACATCTGCCTTAACTTCGCAGCGCTACTGGGCAAAATGGGACCGGGTCGATGAAAATTCTATTCAAGAGATATCCAAGCGATTCTTCAATAAGATAAATGAAATAGAGCCTGTTGATGCCAACTGTTTTCTGTTCGATACAACCAATTATTTCCATTACATGTACAGCAAGACCCCTTCCGAATTATTTGCCCGGGGCAAAAACAAGGAAGGGAAACACTGGCTCCGGCAGATAGGCCTTGCTCTTCTGGTCGCAAGGGATTCACAGATTCCCATCTTTTACCGGGAATATGAAGGCAATTGTTATGATTCCAAACTGTTCAACCGGCTCCTGGAAGAGATATTCGCCTCTCTGGAAGCATTGGGCCAGACAAACCCCAAACTGACCGTAGTTGTGGACAAAGGCATGAACTCAGAACCCAACATGCAGACCATGGACCAGCGGCAGGGGCTCGAGTTTATTACTACCTACTCCCCGGCTTTTGCCGAGGAATTGATACGCAAGGACCTAAGCCTTTTCACCCCGGTCGATACGCCAAAGAGCAGGGAACTGGCAGCCAAGGACCAAGAAGACGATCAAATGGTGGCCTGGCGCACAACCGGACAGTACTGGGGAGGACTGCGCACAGTGGTGGTCACCTACAACCCCAGAACAGCCGCCAAGCAGAGGTACAATTTTGAAAAAAAGCTGCGACGTCTTCAA
>JAWLEX010000092.1:0-12066 GCA_041685835.1 Desulfatiglandales bacterium | reverse complement strand
AGTCCAGCTACGCCTGCGGTTTTGCTCAATCGCCGCAGCCAAATATGACCCAAATCTGAGCGCAATTTTGTCCAATTTATTTCTGCTAGCCTCCTAAGCTCGACGAACTCCGACAAAGGGCCGAGGTCCTTTGATCTCTTAACAGAAAGCGATTCAGATCATGAAGGCCCTTTCCGTCTTTTCCGGAGGCCTGGACAGCCTGCTGGCCTCGGAGTTGATCAGGGCCCAGGGTATCGATGTCCTGGCCCTTTTTTTTGAGACCCCATTCTTCCGCTCCCAAAACGCCCGGAGATTCGCCTCCCTGATGAGCCTCCCCCTCAGGGTCGTGGACATAACGGACAGCCATCTGGCCATGGTCGCAGCCCCGAAGCACGGTTACGGCGAGAACATGAATCCCTGCATAGACTGTCACGCCCTGATGATCCGGACCGCCGGAGACCTGCTGGAGGAAGAGGGCGCCTGTTTCATTATCACCGGAGAGGTCCTGGGACAGAGGCCCATGTCCCAAAATAGAAAGGCCCTGTCAATCGTGGAATCGGAAAGCGGTTACACAGGCAGGGTGCTGCGCCCCCTTTGCGCCAAACGGCTGCCCCCTACCATACCGGAAAACGAAGGATGGGTGGACAGAGAGGCGCTCAAGGGATTTTCCGGACGGTCTCGAAAACCCCAGATAGCCCTGGCCCGCGAGCTGGGCATTCGCGACTATCCGTCTCCGGCCGGGGGATGCCTGTTGACCGATCAGACCTTTTCAACGAGGCTTCGGGACCTTTTCAAAGCCCACCCGTATCCCCTGATTCGAGATATCGAGGCCCTCAAGGTAGGCCGCCATTTCAGGCTCGGGCCCTCCCGCAAGGCTATCGTGGGTCGGAACCAGAAGGAAAACCAGACCCTCCAGGCACTGGCGGGCAGGGATGACACCATACTGAGATCCGTCGGCGTGCCCGGACCAACCGTCCTTGTTCCCGGAGGAGGATCCTCAAAGGAGATCTATACAGCGGCCGCCATCGGTGCTGCTTACAGTGACACGGGGGAGAAAGAAAGAGCGGAAATTCACATCCACGGGAGAGATGGAGAGGAGACCCTGGCCATTGCCCCACGGGACAAGGCGAAGTTCCGGGACCTGATGATCTAGTGAGTGCCCATCCAGAAACGCTTTTTGGGCACTGGCAAGTTTCCAATTCAGAAATGAGGGTTTTTTGTGAACCTCGCAGATTGACGCCGAGAGATGCCTTCAAGATCTATTAAGACAGCCTTTATACAGAATCATCAGGATTATTTTCGAAGGAGCCTGTCCAGGAAACCTTTACGCCGCAGCTTCTCGAGCGATGCCTCTGCGTCATTTATGCGCCTCTGGTGCTGCGCCAATTTGCCCCGCAGGACCATGGCCCTCTGCTCCAGCTCATCCAGTTCCACACTCAGCTCCATGCTCCGGACCTTGTCCCGCCGGGTGTCCCCTCTGCTTTCCAGCTCCTCGATCCGCTGCTCCAAAGGGGTCATTTCCTTGTCCAGCAGGAGGAGGTCCTCCTCCAGAACACGAACCTGTTCCTGGTTGCGGGCAATTACGTCTTCGAATTTTACTTCCCGCTCCATAGTTATGAAAAGATACCCGAAAACGACGGCCATCACCACAACGGCGACGCCCACTGACTTGCCCAGGATGCCGAATCCGCTGCGAACCGCATCGCCGGCCCGGCAAAACGCCCCGCTCAAGGCCTCCTTGCCCGAGTATTCGCCGGAGCCCCCTTCAATCTGGAGTCGGACTTCCCCCACGGCCTCGGATAGGGCCCGCAATCGCTCTTCGAGATCCTTTCCAAGCTCGCCCACTGTGCATTTTTCCTGAAGCGAACGGTCCGGTTCCTTCAATTGTAGGGCCAGCTCCCGCATGCCCTCGAGGATTCCGTCCGTGTCGATCTCTCGAGTGAACCTGCCCGGAAACCGCTTTCTCAGCTCCTGAATGTCCCTTCCCAGGACCCCCAGGGCCTGCTCGAGTTCAGTTCCGTATCTGCTCAGGAAGGGGCTCTCGCAGAGATACGCCTTGCCTATGCTAAGAAGCAGCGCCCGGTCGCGTATCCTGCGAAAGGAGTCGAAGGGAATGGATGCACCGGCGGCCATGGAAAAACCCTTTCCTTTGAAGGCACCTTCACGCAGGTTACAGGTTCACCGGTCGATGCGAACCGCGCACACTTTGAATTCCGGGATCTTGGCGGTGGGATCAAGGGCCGCATTCGTCAGGACATTGGCTGCGGTCTCGCCCCAGTGAAACGGAATGAACACGGTCCCGTCCACCGCCTTGTCCGACACCTTGGCTTTTGCCTCGATAGTTCCGCGTCTTGAACTGACCTTAAGGGTCTCACCGTCGCCCACGCCGTATCTGCCGGCATCGCCTTCGGAAATCTCCACAAAGCACTCCGGGGCGCGATCGTTCAACCCTTCGCTCTTCATGGTCATGCTGCCGGTGTGGTACTGGTAAAGCACTCGGCCGGTGGTCAGGTAAAGGGGGTACTCCTCGTCCGGCACCTCTGCGGGCGGTCGATAGTCGATGGCGTGAAACACGCCCAGACCGCAGGTGAACTGGTCCATGTGAAGGCATGGAGTCCCCGGGTGGTCAGTGCCCGTGCAGGGCCAGTGAATCTCCTCCCGATCCAGCCGATCATACGTGATCCCGCAGTAAGACGGAGTGACCTTGGCAATTTCCTCCATGATTTCACCAACATTTTCAAAGCGCATCTCAAGGCCCATTCGCGTGGAAAGGTCACAGAGGATCCGCCAGTCCTCACGCGCCTCCCCGGGAGGATCCACGGCCTTTCGCACGCGCTGGACCTTTCGCTCCGTGTTCGTGAATGTCCCGTCCTTTTCAGCGAAGCAGGCCGAGGGCAGCACCACATCGGCCATTCGGGCCGTCTCAGTGAGGAAGATATCCTGAACCACCAGAAAATCCAGTTTCTCCAGACTTTCCCGGGCGTGATTCAGGTTCGGGTCCGACACCATAGGGTTTTCACCGATGATGTACAGGGCGCGAAAGTCGCCGTGGTAGGCCTTTTCCATGATCTCCGTCACGGTGAGTCCGTCCTGCTCAGGAAGGGCCTCCACGCCCCAGGCCTCGGCCATGCGCTTCCTGACAGCCGGATCCGAGACCTTCTGGTACCCGGTGTAGACATTCGGGAGGCCCCCCACATCGCAGGCGCCCTGTACGTTGTTCTGTCCCCGGAGGGGGTTGACGCCGCCTCCGCGCACCCCCACATTACCGCAAAGCATCGCCAGGTTCGCCAGAGACTTCACGTTGTCAGTGCCGGAGATGTGCTGGGTTATTCCCATGGCATAGAGGATCGAACCCGCCTTGTGACTCGCATAAAGCCGGGCCGCGGCGGTGAGATCGTCCTTCGGTATGCCTGTGATGCTCTCCACGTATTCCCGAGTGAAGGGTTCCACGGCCTTTTTCAAATCGTCAAAGCCCACTGTCCTTGACTTAACGTACTCCTCGTCGTAGAGCCCCTCCTCGATGATCACGCGCATCATGCCGTTTATCCACACCACGTCCGTGCCCAGGTTCTGCCTCAACCATAAGGTCGCAAAGGCCGTGATGGGAATTTTCCGCGGGTCCACCACGATGAGCTTCGCTCCCTTGAAGGACACGGCCCGCTTTACATAGGAAGAAAGAACAGGATGGTTCTCCGTGGTGTTGGACCCGGTAATCAGGATTACATCCGCCTCTTCGATATCCGCGATGGGATTCGTCATTGAGCCACTGCCGAACGCCGCGGCCAGACCGGCCACAGTGGAGCTGTGTCAGAGCCGTGCACAGTGATCAACGTTGTTTGTGCCCAGGACGGTGCGTGTGAATTTCTGGGCCAGGTAGTTCTCCTCATTCGTGATCCTGGCGCTTGTCAGCACGCCGATCATGTCGGCCCCCGCCTCATCTCGAACGGCTCCCAGTTTTTCTGCAATCAGGTCCAGGGCCTCGTCCCATTCGGCTTCCCGGAAACCGGTGCCCTCTCGAATCAGGGGCCTGGTCAGCCGGTTCTTGTCGTGGATATAATCGTTACCGAACCGCCCTTTTACACAAAGGCTGCCGTAATTGGGCCCCACCTCCTCCACGCCGGTAGCCTTTACGACCCGGCCGTCTCGCACATGCAGGAAGATCTGACACCCCACCCCGCAGTAAGCACAGGTGGTCCTGACCTTTGAAGCCTCCTCCTTGAGCCCGCAAAACTCCAGGTCGGCCTTGGGTACCAGGGCGCCCACAGGGCAAGCCTGAACACACTCTCCGCAGAAAACACAATCAGAGTCCTTGAGGGCCAGGTCTCCCTTGGCCACGATTTTGGAATGCTTCCCCCTGTACCCGAAACTTATGGCGTTGTTCACCTGGATCTCGTTGCAGGCCTGAACGCATCTCCCGCAGAGAATGCAGCGGGAAAAATCCCTCACGATGAACGGATTGACGTCTTCTATGGGATAGTCGATTTCGGCCGCAGGAAACCTGTCCGACCGCGCCCGGTACTGGATGGCCAGATCCTGGAGCCGGCAATTCCCGTATGCCGGGCAGATATCCTTGTGCAATTCACTGTCCAGCGCCTTGAGTTGAAAATCGGTCCAGTCGTCAAGCCCGGGCTCCTTCACCAGGCAGTTGTGCTGTCCGGAGGCCAGCAGCAGTTCGATGTTCAACCGCCGCGCCTCGATCACGTCGGGACTGTCCGTGAGCACTTCCATGCCAGGGCCGGCCGGTTCCGCGCAGGAGGGGACCAGGCCTTTCGCGCCTTTTACCTCCACCAGGCAGATTCGGCACGCGCCCGTCGGCGAGGCCCCCTTCAGATAACAAAGGGTCGGGATGTTTATGTTGTTCCTGCGGGCGACCTCGAGAACCGTCTCTCCGGGAGTGAAGGAAACCTCCCGGCCGTTTATGATCATAGTGTTTTCCGCTTCCATAAAAGGACTCCCACCATGGTTTGATAAGGATGCAGAAAGAGTTTGCCCTTTTGAATTGCCCCGGCTATGTTATCCGGACCTGATTCCCGAAGGAAAGAGGTCCAAATGTTGTCTGAAAAAGGTGTTGTAGAGAAGGTCTCTTCCCAAACGGCCGTGGTCCTTGTGGAGCGATCTTCGGCGTGCGGCCACTGTAAAAGCCAGGGGGCCTGCGAAGTGCTTTCCGGGAGGACCATGCGCATCGAAGTCGCTAACGAACTCGGGGCCAAGGAAGGGGACCACGTCGAGATAACCGTCCCCGCCGCGTCCGTCTTGAAGCTCTCTTTCCTGGTTTACCTGGTCCCCATCGCCGCCCTCGTGGCAGGGGCGTACGTGGGGGACCTCTGGGCCGAAGGCAAGGGAGCGGATCCGACCCTTTACGCTGTTACGGCCGGCATCCTGGCCATGATCGGGACTTTCCTGCTCATCAAACGTTTTGATCAAGCCGCCTCTCAACCCTCGTCGGAGCATAGGCCCAGAATGAGCCGGATTTACCCGCCTAGTGAAGAGCCCCCTCAATCCTGCGATAGCAGATGAGCCCGCACTGCAGGCAGCGCCTCGCTTCCCGGACCGCTTGATCCTCGCTGTAAGTCAACTCCACTTCCGCAGAGGGGTCGACATTCAGCATCTCTTCCGAGGATAAAGGTACCGGCTCGCGAGGGGCCGTGGAAACCGGCTCCAGTTCACTCAGGCCGAGCACACGCGTGTTAGCCCTGATCATGCTCACCGGACCTTCGATGCTGTTTCCTGAAAGGTACAGGTGAAGGGTGTTTACGGCCCTTCTCCCCGAACCGATGGCCTCCACAACGGCGCGGTAATCCCCGGCGGCCTCGCCGGGACGGAAAAACCCGGTTACATCCCTTGCAGAGGGACCGGCGTAGGGGACCAGGGTTTCCCATGCCCCCTCCCCTTCATCAGACTCGATTTCACCGTTTCTGCTCCCCGTCTCCAAAACATAAATGAGTTCCGGAAACCGGCCCGACCCTGTAAGAAGGGTGTCTGTTTCCAGGATTTCACGTCCCGAGGAATCACCTGAAGGGCCGATAGAGGCCAGTTCGAGGTGTGTCAGTTCGTCGCCTCGTCCCATCATTCGGGTGACGGCCGTCTCGAAATGGAGCTGAATGCCCTGCTCTTCGGCGTCTTCGAGCACCTCGTCCGAGAAGGGCGCCTGGTTGCGCGGTCCCCTGAAAATCATGTGGACTTCCAGGGCTTCCTCGCGGATGTGAATCCGCGCGGCCTCCAGCGCGGCGCTTCCGCCACCCAGTATGACCACGCGCCTTCCCGGAACCCGCTGTTTTCCCGCCCTGTAGGCCAGAAGGAAATCCAACAGGATGTATACGCCGGGGATGGGTTTCAGGATATCTCCCTGGGCCCGCTGCGGCATCTGCGTGTCCCAGCCTCCGATGGCGATGATGACGGCGTCATAGCCCTCATGAAGCAAGGAATTGACGGTCATGTCTCTTCCCAGGCGATGTCCGGTCTTGAAAACGACCCCTGCCTCCTGCACGCCGTTGATGTCCCATTCAAGGACACCGGCCGGCAACCGGTTCTGCGGAAGGCCGTAGCGAAGGAGCCCGCCCATTCGCGAGGACCCTTCGTAAACCGTCGCTTCATACCCCAGCCGGGTCAAGAAGTATCCGGCGGTCAGCCCTTCGGCGCCGCCTCCGACCACAGCGACACGCTTTCCCGTGTCAGGCGCCCGCCCAATCTGCACACGCTCCCCGGACATACGCTCCCGGTCCGCGACAAAGCGCTTAAGGGGATTGATTGCCACGGCCTGGTCCACCAGGTTCCGCCTGCACTCGTACTCGCAGGGATGCACGCAGATCCTGCCGCAAATAGACGGTAACGGGTTCGTTTCCTTGATGACGCGGAGGGCTTCCCTGTAATTACCTTCACTGATTTGATGTATGTACTCAGGAATATCGATGCCCGCGGGACAGGCACGCTGGCAAGGGGCCGAACACTGATCGGTCGTGTACTCCCGAAGAACGCGTTTTGAGTTGGAGGTCAGGGTGATGATGTGTTTGGGGCATACCCGTTCACAGGTTCCGCATCCGGTGCACAGGTCTTTGTCAACGACGGGAAGATTGTCCGGACCCATGGACAGGGCCCCGAAAGGGCATGATCGCACGCACGTGCCCAGACCCAGGCATCCGACTGGACACACCTTTGACCCGCCGCCCAGGAGTACGGCCGCCCGGCAGTCTTGAAATCCGTCGTAAAGGTACTTCAAGTCGGCCTGTTCAAGGCCGTAAGTGCACCCGGGAACCGCTATCTCAGGCTCTCTTTCCTTGATCTCCACACCGAGCAGGGCGGCGATCTCCGCGTGAACCGCACTCCCCGATGCAACACAGATATTGGGCTCCGCCGTACCACTTACAATTGCGGTGGCCGCACCGCTGCATCCGGGATAACCGCAACCACCGCAGTTTGCACCCGGCAGGGCCTCTTCAACGGCCAAAATCCTAGGGTCCACATACACATAGAACACCCTGGAGGCCAAGGCCAGCCCTGCGCCCGCAACAAGTCCAAGACCTCCAATGGTCAGAAGCGCTTCGAGCATCATCTTACTCCATGACCCGGGACCGCACCCGGTGAGCCGCCTACTGGACCATGCCTGCGAAACCCATAAAAGCGAGGGCGAGCATGCAGGCCGTGATAAGTGCCGCCGGCGTCCCAGCCAGGCTGGAGAGTACCGGGGCCGTGTTGAGCCGCTCCCGAATGCCCGTCATCAGAACCAGGGCCACCCCGTAGCCTATGCTCGAGGCGAACGCGAACACCAGGGTCTCAACAAACGTGTACTCATTTTGGATATTCAGCACGGCCACACCCATGACCGCGCAGTTGGTGGTGATCAAAGGAAGGAAAATCCCGAGTGCACGATAAAGGGCGGGGACTGATTTCTGGAGAAACATCTCCACGAGCTGCACAAGGGTGGCGATGACCAGAATGAATGCAATGGTTCGAAGATAACCCAGGCCGAAAGGATTCAGGAGGTAGTGCTGCACGTTCCAGGTCACCGCGCTCGCCAGGGTCATCACGAAAACCACGGCCATGCTCATGCCGATGGCCGTGTCCAGGCGGTTGCTGACCCCCAGAAACGGGCACTGACCCAGGTATCGCACCAGGACCACGTTGTTCACAAACGCAGCACTGACAAACAGGAGCAGGAAATCGGTCATCGCTTGATTACCCCCTCGGGGTTCCCATGCGGGGCGCCCCGCGTTTTATCAACAACAGGTGGCGGCCGGGAGCCGCTTCATCAGGTGTGCCTTTTCTGCATCGAGCTGATCCAGTTCATGAGGCCCAAAATGACACCGAGACAGAGGAAGGCCCCGGGGGCCTTGACCATCACGGAAAAGGGTTCATAGGACCCCCACATGACAGGCATGCCGAACCAGGTGCCGTTTCCGATGATTTCCCTTACCGATCCCAGAAAGGTTAGGGAGAGCGTGAACCCGATCCCCATTCCCAGGCCGTCCGCCAGGGAAGGCAGGATGGGGTTCTTGGATGCGAAGGCTTCTGCACGGCCGAGTATGATACAGTTCACTACGATAAGCGGAATGAAAAGGCCCAAAATCTGGTACATCGGATAGTAGTAGGCCTGCATCATCAGTTCCACGATGACCACGAAGGAGGCGATCACCACGATGAAAGAGGCGATTCGCACCTTTTTGGGGATCACCTTGCGAATAAGGCTGATCAACACATTGGAACAGACCAGCACGAAGGTCGTTGCCAGCCCCATAGCCATGCCGTTCTCTGCAGCCGTAGTCACCGCGAGCACGGGACAGAGCCCGAGCACCAGCCGAAACGGCGGGATCTCTTTCCAGAGGCCCTTGGTGAATTCGTTGACTACACTCATGGGTCAGCTCACCTCCTCTTTTACCCTGGAAAACCGTGCCGCGGCCTTATCAACCGCCGATGCCACCGCCTTGCTGGAAAGGGACGCCCCGCTTATGCCGTTGATCTTCCCGCCGTCCTGGGACAACTTGACCCCGTCTTTGGTCTCGAGTCCGCGGAACTGATCGGTGAACCCCGGCTCCTCAACACGTGCACCCAGGCCGGGCGTTTCAGAGTGCGTCATGATACCGATGCCGGCGACCTTCCCATCCTCGTCGAACGCCACCATAACACCGATCTCCCCCCCGTAACCCATTCCCGAGGAAGCATAGGCAAGACCCACCATTTCGCCGTTCTTTCGGGCGGGGAAAACGGTAATCTCGACGGGGTCACCTTTTTCGTCCTTTCCCAGGTCCACAGAGAGCCGATCCTGAATCGGATCGTTGTCATACTCCCGGCCCGCCAGGGCCGCCTGGATCGAAGGCCCCTGGACGTATGTCAGGAGTTGATTCTCCCTCTGCTCAGAGGTCGCCTGGTTTGTAAAAGAAAGGACCAGCCCCGAAAAACCGCAGATCACGGTCAAGACAATGACCATCCTTAATAGCTCACGCAATTTCGACTCTCCTCCCCACGGCCCTCGGCCTGACGCGATCCAGGATCGGCGTCAGAGCGTTCATCAGAAGGATTGCAAATGGGACGCCTTCCATGTACACCCCCCACGTGCGAATAATAATGGTCAGAATCCCGCAGCCGATACCGTACAGAATCATGCCGGGTGCGCCCAGAGGCGCAGTCCCCTTTTCCGTGGCCAGGAACAAGGCCGCCAGCATCATCCACCCTGAAAGGACATGGTAAGTGGGATGGGCATAAACGCTCGAGTCGATTTGGTGGAAAATCATGGCGAACAGCCAGGCCGACACAATGAATGCAACCGGAATGTGCCAGGTGATGCGGTTGCGTGCCAAGAGGTAGGCCCCGCCGAGGAGTATCGCGAGTACGCAGCCGGTCCCGATCTCCCCGGGTACATTGCCGATAAAAAGATCGCTCCAGGGAACCCAGGAAGCCATCTCCATGTCCTCGGACAAGGCCATGAGAAAGGGGTCCGCGAGAAACCGTCCTGTTTCCATACCGAACATGGGGTGCGGGATGGGGTAATCCGACATCCACGCACTATAGGAAACCTGAACAAAGGTCCACCCGACCACGACCGGACTGAACGGGCTGTTCCCGAAGCCGCCAAGGAGGTGTTTACCCACCACTATGGCGGTGAAAGCCCCAGCAACCGCCAGCCACCACGGAATCATCGAAGAAAAAATCAGTCCTAAAAGGATCCCGGTGACCAGGGCGGTTCCGTCAGACACGCGAACCGGGCGGCCCATCACCTTCTGCCAGGCGGCCTCCGTGAGAACGGCCGTCACAGCGCAGATAATCACAATTTTAAGGGCCGGCCACCCGAAAAAGAACCACCCTGCGAAAAGTATAGGTACAAGCGCCAGGAGGTAATCGGCCATTATCTTGCGAACGGAGTCCCCCGAGTGCAGGAAAGGGGACATGGAGACATGAAGGTCGGGGCGTTTCATTGTTCCTCCCTCGAAGCGGACAGTTCATGCTTCCCGAACCGGATGAGATGAACCATGGGCCTCCTGACCGGACAGACAAAGGAACAGATCCCACACTCGATGCAGCGGAAGAGGTCATTTTTCTCCGCCTCATCGAACCTCTCGTACTCGCACGCCCTGCTGAGTTCATTGGGAAACAGGCGCATGGGGCAGGACTGAACGCAGCGCCCGCAGTTGATGCAGGGTTCGTCTTCATACGGGGCGAAATCCCCTTCCGCCTGGAAGAAGACAGCCTCAGTCTGCTGAATCAGCGGGACCTGGAGGCCATACATGGCGTGCCCCAGAAAAGGCCCGCCACAAATCAATCTTGCGGGATCCTTGGGGGCGGGGCTGAGGTGTTCGAGGGCATCCTCGAGCAGGGTGCCTTCGCGGACCCGCACGAAGGTGTGTATCCATTGGGAAGGCGCGGAGATCTGAACCAGGGCTTCGCTCTGCAGCCGCCCTTTCAGCAGGACTTCCGCCACCTGGGCCACTGTGCAGACGTCCACGACTACGGCCCCCACGGAACGGGCATCTCCCTCGGGCTGCGGGATTTCCCTCCCGGTCACATGCTGGACCAGGACCGCCTCGAGACCCATGGGGTAGCGATCGGGTACAAACGCCGTCTCCACCCCGGCCATTCTAAGCCCTCTCTCCAGCGCTTCACTGAGGGGCTCTCTGGACGAGAGGGCCAGGATAGTGTTCGGCGCGCCGGTAAGAGCCTTGAGAAACGGGATGCCGGCCAGTATTTCATCCTCCAAGGTCTTGAGCGCACAATTCCTCACCATGACTCCCGGCTGCCGGTCCACTCCGTTGAGGATGAGGTAGTCGATAGGGCGTCGGAGGTGGGGGACGAACGGAAAGAGCACAGGCGGCGTCAGAGACGGCTGGGCTATGCGGACGGAAAGGGGCCATGGATATACATCCGCTTCCCGAATGCCCGATTCGGAGAGCATACGAAGCTGGGTCCTCAGGTCCTGAGGCGTCAAGCCTTCTTCGAAAAGCCTCTCCGGTTCTCCGCCCGAACCGTTCGATTCGATCATTATGGAGGGATACTCGCACCCGAATGGACCGGGCCACGGCTTGATCGCAGAAACCTTCCCGGCAATGGATGCCCTCACATCCGGGAGAATCCCGTTTTCGTCCCGCGCAATGCACTGCCCTTCGCGAACGGTATCCCCTGCGCCGACCAACGGTTCAACGCTGCCCTGCGGGTATTCCAATGGAATAACCACTCGGGGCGGTGAAGGCAACCGCTTCGGTTCCAGGGTCAGGTCTCCGGTATCCGTCTCTTGAACCCGTATTCCCTTGAGTCGTTTCATGGTCGCTTCTGCTCGAACCTCGAGCGCGTTTCGGCTATAGCGGCCTTCACGTTCGAACGTCTGCATGTCTGAGCGCTTCACCCGGCCGGGCCTCCACAAGGCCCGCAACGGGAAAAAAGGCGCTTCGGCTTGGGGTCGACAGCCGATAGTGGCCGAACGATTGGCGTCACCAGCACGCGCTTACGGTGAAAATTCACCGGCTTAGTTGACGGTTGGATGGACCCCGGATCGAATCACAGGATTTCTATAATGAACCTCCCCCGATGTCAAGGTCGTTTTGTCTGTTCGAACGTTGAATGCCTTAGCTGTAGCGTGAATTCAGCCCTGCCTCCTAGTCTAGT
>JAWLEX010000216.1:0-2774 GCA_041685835.1 Desulfatiglandales bacterium | reverse complement strand
GTGCCCAAAAAGCGTTTCTGGATGGGCACTCGTTAACCGGGTGCATTTCCTGTTGAGTGGATTCGACCGGACCATGCCCGGCAAATGCAGGCAGGTGTGACAGTAGCAAAAAATGGACTTGTTTCCGGCCCGATACTGCATTAGTATACAGCATTGATCATCACCCAGTCTCTTTGACCAGGAAATAACCGGTCCCAAGAACGCATTTTCCCCGCTCAAAGACGTATAAGGCGACAAGAACACAAGCTTAACACCTATTATCTCACCACCTTAACATCTCGAGCCCGCAGGGTACCCCGTTCATCCCCTTTTTCACGAACAGTGCAGGCCGGGAAGGTCAAGGAAGGAGCACTATGGGCAGACCCAATTACAAGTTCAAGAAACGGCAAAAGGAGTTGGCGAAGCAGAAAAAGAAGGAAGAAAAACTCAAGCGCAAGCAGGATAAGAAAAACGAGGATTCCGAAGACAGCCTCGAGCAGACCGGCGGCGGGGATTCGAACGGCACGCCCTGACCAGATCCCGATGTACTAACCCTGCGAGGCGTCTTCGGTCCCTCCGGGTTCAAAGTGCCGCTTGGCCGTCAGAAAGGCGGGGAGGTGCCGGATCATGTGCCACAGGCTGTGGCGGTGCTGCCAGAGGCGTTTTCGGAACCTTTTCCGCCAGGATGGATCCGTGTAGAACCTTTTCACGTGACGGTTGTAGAGCCGATCAAGGGTCTTTCTGGAGTCGATTCCCTTGGGCAGGAAAACGAAATTCAGGCAGTTCATCTTCCGCCAGTCTTCTTCCATCTCGCCCTGTTCGCGGATGGAGGGCCAGACAGGCGCCCCGTGGAAGGGCGTGAACTTGCTCATGTTCATGTCGTCGAGTCCGAGAGACAGGATGAAATCGCTGGTTTTTTGAATCGACGCCTCTGTTTCGCCCGGGAGCCCCATCATGAAGAGGCCTTTGGCCCTGAGCCCGGCCTCCTGGATCCTGCGGACCGTTTCCCGGGCTTCTTCCAGTCGAATGCCCGGCTTGTGGATCCCCATCAGGGCCTGGTCCCCGGTTTCGATTCCCACCGAGATCATGAGGCATCCAGCTCGCTTCAGCATGCGGAGCAGGTCCTCGTCCACGTGACCCACGCGGACGGCGCAGTTGAACTGCACGCCCAGGGGTGCCGACGTCAGGAGTCCGCACAAGCGTTCAATCCGCTTTCGATCCATGGTGAACAAGTCGTCATAGATGCTGATGTGACGGACGCCGAAACGAGCGTGGAGGTACTTCATGTGGTCGTAGACGTACTCCGCTGAATTGGACCGGAACCCCTGCTTGAATACCGAGCGGTCGCAGTAGGAACAACGGTAGACACATCCGCGGCTCGTGATCATGGTGGCCCCGGGGCGGTGAATGTAGCTGAAAAGGGGAAGATGGTATTTGGCGGGAAACCCGGTCAGCTTTTCGTAGGCGGGAAAGGGCAGGGTGTCCAGGTCGGAGATCGGCGCCCTCGGAGGATTGGTGACGGGCCGTCCGCGGTCCTTCCAGACCAGCCCGTCAATCTCCGCCGGGTCCTTCCCGCCGGCCAGCTCCGAGAGGGTGATTTCCCCCTCCCCCAGACAGAGATAGTCGATGTCCTCGAAACCCTCCAGGAGGACACCTCCCATGGAGGAGACGTGGACCCCGCCGAAGACGATGCGCGTCTGCGGCTCCTTGCGCTTGATGCTTTGTGCGATTTCGTAGCCGTGGAGGAATCCCGAAGTGGTGGCCGAAACACCGACCAGGTCCGGCGAATGAGAGAGGATTCTTTCGACATGGCCGTTAATGTTTCGAGGGGCGTTCGGTCCGAGGCCGTCGTAAACGGACACCCGGTGGCCGGCCTGTTCCAGACAGGCGGCCATGGACAGGATTCCCAGCGGCGCCATCCGGTTGGCCGTGGGTGAGATGTCTTTTTTTCCGGGCACCCAGTTGGACCCGGCTGGATGGACGAGGACGATTCTCATGTGAATAACGGGGTCCTTTCTCGAGAAGATGTCATCCTTCCGATGAGCGGCTGCCGGAAGGCATTGTACCACGATTGAAGGCGGACCGCATCTCCTGCCGTGGTTCACCGGACGGATTGCGCCCCCTGCAAGGCTTTTTCGACTGTGACCAGGGCGATAAGCTGCACCCCTGGAAGGCGGTTTTGCATACGTCGCCGGCCTTGCCCGGCGTTTCCGAAGGAGGTCCGCAGGGGATGGACATTCGTCTCAAGATTCGGTAGATTCGGTCTCGAGTGTTCATCTCATGCTGTTTTATTCCCTTTTTCAAAAACGGAGGGTGTGCTCATGCCGATAGCGGAACGGATGGTGGGTATGGTGGAAGGCTCTTCCATGATTCGAAAGATGTTCGAGGAGGGAGCCAGACTCAAGGCGAAACACGGAGCGGACAAGGTCTTCGACTTCTCCCTCGGCAATCCCGACGTGCCGCCGCCGGGGGAATTCAAGCAGGCGTTGATCGACGTGATAGAGGACCCGTCCACGAGCCACGGCTACATGCCGAACCAGGGCTATCCCCATGTGCGACAGGCGGTGTCCGAGTTCATCAAGGCGGAGTACGGGGCCGCGATCCCCCCCGAGATGATTGTCATGACCGTGGGAGCGGCGGGCGCCCTGAATGATTCCCTGACAGCCCTCATTAATCCGGGAGAAGAGGTCCTGGTGCCTTCTCCATACTTTGTAGGGTATAACCAGTATGCGTTTCAGGCCCAGGCCGTTATCAAGACCGCGGAAACGGACGCAGAATTCCGCCCGGACTTCGAG
>JAWLEX010000007.1:0-46527 GCA_041685835.1 Desulfatiglandales bacterium | reverse complement strand
AAATGAGGATTTTTTGTCAAGCTCAAGGACCATTCCGCAGGATAGCGGAATGGGACGCCCGTCAGGGCGCCCGAAGGGCGAGGGCCATGGATGGCCCGATTCAAATCAAGAGGTTGTGCGGAGGCGTACTGAAGTACGCGGCACAAGCAACCTCGCAGATTGACGCCGAGATTGGCAAAAAAGACCATTTCTGGATGGAAACCAGTTAACGCCAGTGTTCGGCCGGGAGACCACCGCCATGAAGACGATTCGCAAGACAGTAGGCCAAGCCGTTGCCGAAGCGGGGCGCACCCGCCCGGGAAGCGACGCCCTTATCCACACGGAGACAGGCCTCCGCTACACTTACGAAATGCTCCTGTGGGAGGCCGGCCGGGTGGCCAGGGGACTTATGGCCCTGGACATCCGGGCCGGAGACCGGGTGGCCCTGTGGGCCGCCAACATCCCCGAGTGGATCGTATCCCAACTGGCACTTGCCAGAATCGGTGCCGTGCTGGTCCCCATCGATCCGGGGGCGGAACAGGAAGACGTCCACTACATCCTGGAGCAGTCCGAGGCCCGGGCCGTGATTCTCGCGCCCGGCCTGGAATCGGATGAGTTCATTCCCATAGTCCGGGCGGAACTGGATCGCCTTTCAGGGCTGGACCACGCGGTGGTCATTTCCGACAAATCATTCCCGGGCCTGCTCCTGTTAAGTGAGTTGGCCGCAATGGGAGAAGACCTCCCTCTCCGGGTCCTCGAGGCCCGGGAAGGGCAAATCGATCCCGAGGCGACGCTGGCCGTCATGTACACTTCGGGCACCACGGGCCGTCCCAAGGGGGTCGTCCTCGACCACCTGGCGTTGGTCAATAAATCAATGGCCTCCACTGAGAGGCAGGGGATCGGGCCTGAAGATCGCCTCTGCCTGTTTTTTCCACTCTTCCACATGTTCGGGAACACCTGCATCGCCTTGGCCGGTCTCCTTCGAGGCGCCGCACTGGTCCTTCCCTGCCGGGTCTTCGAACCTGAGCGCATCCTCAGCGCCATTGCCAAAGAGGGATGTACCGCGGTATACGGCTCTCCGGGCATGCTCATCGCCCTTATGGAGCACCCCCGGTACAAACCCAAGACATGGCAGACCGTTACCAAGGGCATTCTGGGTGGAGCCCCCTGCCCCATGGAACTCATGAAACGGCTGGTGACCGATGTTGGAATCAGGGACATCACCGTGGCGTACGGCATCACTGAGACCGCCTCGTGGATCACCATGACCCGCCCGGACGATCCCCTCGAGCTTCGCGTTTCCACCATCGGTACGCCCCTGCCTGTGAATGAGGTCCGCATCGTGGACCCGGAGTCCGGGGAGCCTCTGCCGGCCGGCCGGCCGGGAGAACTCTGTATCAGGGGTTTCCTGATGAAGGAGTATTTCCGGATGCCCGCTGCAACGGCGGCGGCAATTGACCCGGAAGGCTGGTTTCACTCCGGCGACCTCGGGGAAATGGACGAGAACGGCTATGTGAGAATCACCGGACGGTTGAAGGACCTCATCGAACGAGACGGGACCCTGATCCATCCTACCGAGGTGGAGGAAGTCCTCTACGGGCTGAACGCAGTTGCCGAGGCCCAGGTCTTCGGGTTCCTGCATCCCGACAGTGGCCTGGAAATGGCGGCATGGATTCGGCCGAAAAAGGGCGTGAGGCTCTCCCTTGATGAGGTGGCAGCCCACGTTGAGGCCCGCCTGCCGCCCGAGAAGAGGCCCCGGCACTACAAACTGGTGGATGCCTTCCCCACAACCCGTTCCGGCAAGGTACAGAAGTTCAAGCTGGCCGAGGCCGCGATCAAGGAGTACGGATAAAGCAGAACCCCGATGATAATCAGCTGCCATGGTCCCAGACCAAACATGGCTCAAACTTTCGTAATCGTCCGCTTCACGTCCCGTCGCAGCCGCACCGAGCAGCATGCTCGCAGGCACACTCACGAAAATCCGGGGCCGGCTTCCTGATATTCATCCGGTTCAATCTGTGAATTCAATGGGGTCTTCATCCTCCCGCCTCTCCACCACGCCGCCCATGTGAAACGCAGTCTCGCCCATGGCCTTGAGACGAAGAAGAATATCGTCCAATTCGTGCTCGTTGACCACGACCACCAGGCCGATACCATTATTGAAAGTCCGCATCATCTCGCCCTTTGAAAGATCCCCTTCTCTCTCTATGACCTGGAAGATCGGAGGGGGGGCCCAGCTCGAGGTGCGGATAACGGCCTTGCACTGGTCCGGAAGAATTCGAGGGAGGTTTTCCACCAGGCCTCCTCCCGTGATATGGCTTATCCCGCAAATCTGAAAATCACGAAGCAAATTGGTAATGGCACGCGTATAGATACGAGTGGGCTCCAGGAGTTCCTCGCCCAGTGTTCTCCGGAACTCGGGTACGTGATCCGAGACGGACATCTTCATCTCTTCGAAAAAAATCCGGCGTACCAGCGAATAGCCGTTGCTGTGGAGCCCGCTGGACGCGATACCCACCAACTGGCATCCCATGGCGATCTCGGATCCATCGAGAAGCGCCATGTTGTCCCCGAGACCCACCACGAAACCGGCCAGATCGTACTCGCCGTCAGGGTAGAAGCCGGGCATTTCAGCGGTTTCCCCTCCGATCAGGCTGCACTTCGCCTCCGTGCATCCGATAGCGATTCCCTTGATGATCTCCACCGCTTTGGCCGTATCCAGACGGCCCATGGAGAGGTAATCGAGCATGAAAAGTGGCTCGGCTCCCTGGACCATGATGTCGTTTACGCACATGGCAACCAGATCGATCCCCACCGTGTCGTGCTTGTTCATCATGAAGGCGATCTTCAGCTTCGTCCCCACACCGTCCGTGGAGGCGACGAGCACCGGGTTCTTGTAATCCTGGGTGGGCAGGGAATAGACGCCGGCAAACCCCCCGATCTCCGTAATAACGTTGGATTTGAACGTCTTGTTCGCCAGCGGGCGAATCAGGTCGATCAGGCGGTTGCCCGCTTCTATGTCGACGCCGGCCTCGGCATAACGGTCTCTCTGCAGCTCGGGTCTTTTCTTCTTTTCAGACATAAAAATCGATGCTCCTTGAAGCTTGACAGTGCCCATAAAGCGTTACAGGACGGGGCGCCGGATCAATCTACAATCAGCCGCAGGCCGCCGAACGCAAGGGGGCACATGGCGGCGAGGCGAAATAAGCTCTGAAAAATGCAGGCAATGTCGGGCCCGAGAAACCCGGGAAGTTGACCAGCTTGATCAGGAGCTTGGGCAACTGCCGGCTTGTCTTGGACTTTGGCGCGGGCCCCATGGTGATCTTCCGCCCGTGATTCTTCCAGGATATGAAGCTTTTATCAGGTTTCCCCGTAATGCACAAGCCAAAACAGGGAGGCTGATTTAATTCACCACGAAGAATACGAAGACCAAAGAATTGTAAGAATTACTGAAAAATCAATACCCGGAAAACTTGGTTACGCATCGGGCTCGAACTCCACCTCCAGCATGAGGTCCCCGATAAGGCCGTCGACCTGCTTCCGGCCCAATCCGGCCAGACGGAGAATTCGACCCTCCCGGACCCCTTGAGGGATCCGTACGTTGAACAGCCTCCGCCGCCCCCCTCGGGGGATGTTGACCAGTTTTCGGCTCCCTTGCCTCGCTTCCGTGGGAGTAAGTCGGATCCGGCCGTACAGGTTCGGATCACCGGGGCGGCCGGTGGTTCGAATCACTTGGAGATGATGCGTCTTACGTTTCGGGCTCACAGCCCTGAGGCGTCCGGAGAGGCCCAGATGAGGCGTTTTAAGGAGCAGCTTCAAAAAGAGGATCCCGAACACAAACCCGCCGATGTGCGCCCACCAGGCGACCCCGGCGGACTGTGCCTGTGGGCCGGCGGCGCTCATGAACTGCAGCACGAACCAGATCCCAAGGAAAACGAAAGCGGGGATCTCGATAAAATACGGGATAAAAAAGATCGGGATCAGGGTAAGGATTTTCGAGCGCGGATAGAGGATCAAGTAGGCGCCCATTACACCTGCAATGGCCCCGCTCGCACCAACAGTGGGGACCTGAGAGTGCATATTCAGTATGAGGTGGGACAGGCCGGAAAGTGTCCCGCAGAGCAGGTAGAACGCCAGGTATCTTATTGAACCCAGGCGGTCCTCCACATTATCGCCGAAGATGTACAGGGACCACATGTTCCCAAGAAGATGCAGGAAACCGCCGTGTAGAAACATGAAGGAAATAAACGAGAACGCCTGCCGCCCGAAACTGAAGTACTGGCTGATCTCCGGAACAGTGTAACGCGCCGGTACGAGCCCGTAGACCACAAAGAACCGGTGGAGGGCATCTCCCTGTGTCAGCGATACCAGGTACACCGCGACGTTTATCCCAATGATGGCATTGTTGACAAAGGGATAGCTTCGGGCTTGAATCGTGTCTCGAATAGGGATCATGAAATCGGCGCTGGAGGGGAAAAGGTGTACACGCGGGAGTTGAACCTGTGTTGATTCAAACCCCCGCGGATGGAAATGTCAAGGCCCAATTCCCAGAAACGCCGCTTCAACCCTGCCGATCCACAAACCTGGGGAGGCCCGGAGCGGTCTTGCCATACCTTCGAACCCCTTTTCGGCCGGCCTTCAGGCGATCCAGGTCCTGGGCGGCCGCATCCCGCTTTTCCGTCGCCATTTCGACCATCCTTCGATCCACTTCCATGGTCTGTTGAATCACATATCTTACCTCTTCTCGAGCCTGAAGCGCCCTTTGATCCTCATTTCGCCCGGCAGCGGCACTGCCCACCCGTCCGTCGAGCTTCGAGATCCTCTCCTGGATCATATCGCGGCGATCCGTGGCCTCGCTGAATGCGGTCATGTCCTCCTGCTCGAGGCCCTGAAGCTGGTCTTCCGCCGCCTGCTTCAACTCTCGATAGAGCTGAAGACGCCCTGCCTGCATATCCGGAATATGGGTTGCCATGTACCATCTCCTTATTTTTAATAATTTTTTATATCTTTTCTGAACATCATTGATGATGTTTTAAGTAACTTTTCATCGATCTTATCTCGTATATCTTAGATTTAGATATAAACTAATATCTACTTAGCTCTTTATTTCTTGGCGCCTTTGCGCCTTTGCGAGAAAACAAAACATCTTGAATTCAGCCGGTTTTGTCTGCAGCTATGCGACGCCAAATTTCCACAATAGACAAGCAAGCAAAACCGGTGCCACAGCCCGGGCCCAATGAACCGCCTCAATTCGTCAAAAAGTTGACATATTTCGCGTTCCTGAAGCCACGGCGGCATTGCGGCAAGCGCCGGCCCCGTACCCGGAGAGTCATCGACAGCGGCATTGTGCCGGCTCGTGCCCCGCGGGCACCCGACGAGAAGGCCCGCGCCTGCCAGTCGCAGTCTCACCGGCCTGAATGGCACGGGATGTGCTTTCCATTGAGGCAGGTGAGCCCTTTGTGTCATTCACTCATGGGGGAAGTCATGAAATTATCAGGAGTTATAGGAATTTCAGTCGGGGTGCTCGGCCTTATTACCACGAGTGCGATACTCCCTGACACGACTCCGGCCCAGGACCAAACTCAACGGGGCCGGGTTCCCGAGGGAGTTTACCTGGAACTGACCAGGGATTTCTACGAAGCTCTTCGCCATGAAGGAGATCGGTCCGCCATGGTTTACACCAACGATCCGTCCGCCGTGCACCTAAAGGAAATCGCAGTCTCCACACGCTTCATGGTGCAGACGAACCTGGAGATCCTGAAGCAGCAGGAAACCATGATTCAGTTGTTAAGGAGACTGACCGAAACGCGATGAGCCTTTCCCCGGTCATACGAGCCGCGTTTGCCCTTGCCGCCTGCATCTTCACCCTTATGCCCGGGCGGCCCGCCGGGGCCTATGCGCAAAATAAGGCTCTCGGCCTGGCCCTGAATCAGGAATCAGGGCGAACAAGGTGCGCCATCAGTCTCGAGAACCGGCCCCTGTTCACGCTGAAAGACCTCGGAAACTCCGGCATTCAACTGCATCTGAAAGAGACCCGCGGTTCCAAATCCTTTCGGGAAGACGCGGACCGAGAAGCATCCTTCCTCGCTCTGGACTCAAGGGACATTGACCAGGATACCGTGATACGATTCACTCTGCCCGGTCCTTTGAGTGAATTGAGCGCAGCCTGGATCGCCGGGGAACAGGCCCTCTACCTGGACTTTGTGCATGAAGACAAAGGAGGGGAAGAAAAGGTGGACCGGCCCCGGGAATCCGTTCTCAGGGAAATCCGCTTTGGTTTTGTGGACATGCGAACGAGGATGGCCTTGACCCTGGGCGAAGGAACCGCCTGGGAACTGACTCAACTCTCCGATGATCGGGCCCGGCTCAGCCTCCCCTCGGTTAAGACCGAACTCGCAGAGAGACAGTTCGGCCCTGCGAAAAATCTGGCCCTGGCGGGGTTGGCGCGGAAAGGGGAAACCGCGGATATCCACGTCAGGCTGCTAACCCGAATCGACGGGGTCCGTCTCTTCTGGACCAAGGATAAAAAGCACCTGGTAACCGACTTCTTCGAGGGTGAACTCCTTCCCGAGCCCAAATTGCCTGAGCTTCAGATAGCCGCAGGAAATATGGATCCGCCCGCCCCGCTGGACGATGCGGCTCTCATAGAAGACCGCCTGCCCGAGACAGTGAACACTGTGCCCGAGCAAGGGGCGGATTCAGAAGGGCCGGTCGTTCGGGGACGAATCGAGCGCAACGGGGGCAGGACTTTTTCTCATGTCCAGGAAGGACCCGATAACACGGGGGCACCCGATTCGGAGGGAATCACCGAAGACGACCTCCTGAGGGACATGGACCCCGAGGAAACTCTGCTGTACGGCCGGATCCGCGAGGCCGTTGAAGAGAAAGATCATGAAACAGCGGCCGAACTCTGCAGGGATTTCCTGAACCAATATCCGGGCTCGCCCATGGTGGAGAAGGTGGCTTTTCTCACCGGGGACGCGGAATTCGGTCTCCTCAAGGGAGGAGACAAGGGTCGCTTCTCCTCTATGATGAAGGCGTACCAGGATGCCGTATCCCGGTTCAGTCAATCCCCCAGGGTGCCCAAAGCGCACCTGAACATGGCCCGGGCGGGTTCACTGGTAGGGAACAACTACGCCGCCATAGGATACCTGAACATGGTTCTTAACAGTGCAACCGCCCCGGACACCCTGGCTGCAGCGCACCTGGAGCGCGGCCGGGTGTACCTTGACCTCAATCGCCCCGACAATGCCGTCGAGGACTTCAAGGCCGTCCTGGATGAACAGCCTGAATCGCCGCAGGCGCTTGAGGCACGCATGGGTTTGGCCCGATACTATCAGGCCCTGGGACTCCATGACAAAACCCTTGAGACCCTGGGCCGGCTGGCCGGCGAGCACCCCGGACTGCACCTGGATCACCCTGAATTCCTGCTCCTTCGGGGCACGAACGCCCTGCATGTGAATCAGTACGACAGGGCCAGGGGGTTTTTCTTTCGAGCCCTGAATATCGGGGGGCAGCCCGAGGACGCAGACCTTTTGCTTGCCAGGATCGGGGACACATACCACCATGCGTCCATGCCGAGGGAAGCGGAGGTGTTTTATCGAACGGTGATCAGCGAGTACCCGGACAGTGAAGGGGCCGCCATAGCCAAGCTGCGACTGGCAGGGTACGAAGCCGGTTACCAGGTGTTCAATAACCTTCTCGAGGAAAACCCGGACAAGCCTCTGGCGGACCTGGCCTCCCTGGAGATGGCCAAGAAACTATATGAGGAGGATCAGTACACGAGGGCCATGGAGGCGTTGGGCGATTTGTTGGACAGGCCGTTTCAAGACGAGATCAAGAGGGAGGCGGAGGGCATCTATTTCAGGGCTGCGGAACAGGAGATGAGACGCCTCAACAAGGCAGGAGACGCACAGGCCCTGGTGGATTTCTATCGATCCCGCCGGACCAGGCTTCAAAGAAACATCGATCCGGAAGTCGTTCTCCTGGCAGGCCTTTCACTGCAGGGCCTGGGGCGGCATTCCGAGGCCGTGGCCGTACTGGAAACGATCGGGGCATACGACCTTTCCCAGGTCTCCAAGGGCGAACGGGCCCTTGCAATGGCCGAGAGCCTTCTGCAATCAGGGGGAGAAGACAGGGCACTGGCACTTCTCGAGAAGAAAGAGGACCGGGCGCTCTTGACGCTTGCGGACCGCCACAGAATGGATCACATGCTGGCCAATCTCTACCTGGAGTGTGGTCGAAGCGCTGACGCCTACAGGCTGTTCCAGGACCTCGTTCAGCGCGAACGGCTTCTGCCGGACACGGAAATCGCATCCAGCTACCTGCAGATGGGCCGCATCGCCGCTCGAAACGGAAATCTCGAAGAGGCACGCTCCTCGCTGAACCGGTGCATAGGCATAGTGGAACAATCGGAAAAGGACAAACCGATCCTTCGACAGGCCTATTCGGAACTCGGCACGGCATATTATCTCGAAGGCCGGTACACAAACGCCCTCGACGCATTCAACAGGGCAATGGAACAAGGCCTCTCAGCCGAAGACGGAGGCTTTTTTGAGATGCGGTTCAACATGGCCCAGGCTTACCTCGAGACAGCAAACCACGGCCGGGCCGAACCCATCCTGCTCGAACTCTCCGAGGAGGGAGACGAAATCCTGCAACAGCGGGCAATGATCAGGCTGGGCAGGCTGGACCTGGACAGACAACTTCAAAGGATTTCCCTGGGATCAAATGGAAGCCCTTAACAACATTCTCTGGACGGCCGACCGGATGCCGCTCCCCAAGGAGCTGTGGAATCGAATCGAGGCCATGGGATTCCGCGTGGTTGTCGCGGAATCCGGGGCCGACCTCTGTGAAGCCATCGAGCGGACCCGGCCGGGCGTGTGGGTCGGACAGATCAACGGGGGCCCGGAGTCCGGGTTGTCCATCCTGGAGCAGGTCCGGCGGGCATTCCCCGGCATGCCGGTCATTCTTTCGAGCGCGAAACCGAGCATCCACGAAGCCACGGAAGCGATTCGAATGGGCGCCACGGAATATCTTCCGGAGAACGCCGATACCGAACGACTCTGGGCCGTACTCGAAAGTGCGCTTCAGGCCCCAGGGGCACGGGCGCCTTTGGAGGCCGGGACTCCCGCCCTGCAGCGGAACAAGGCCAGGAACAGTCCGATCGCGGCACATCCCGAGATGCTTCGGCTGCTCGAACTGGCCGCCCGGATCGCACCCAGCCGATCAACGGTCCTGATTCAAGGAGAAAGCGGGACGGGGAAAGAGGTCATCGCCAGGTTCATTCATGAAAGAAGCGGACGGGCATCCGGTCCTTTTGTGGCGGTCAATTGCGCGGCTCTTCCGGAAAACCTTTTGGAAAGCGAGCTTTTCGGGCATGAAAAAGGGGCCTTTACCGGTGCCATAGGTAGAAAAAAGGGGAAATTCGAGCTGGCCGGCGGCGGCACACTCCTTCTGGACGAAATAAGCGAAATGGCCGTGTCAGTGCAGGCCAAGCTCCTGCGCGTCCTTCAAGAACGCGAGGTCGATCGGGTGGGAGGGCAGGCCCCGGTTGCAGTAAATGTCCGAGTCCTGGCCACCACGAACCGAGACCTTGAAAAAGAGGTCGCGGAAGGCAGGTTCCGGCAGGACCTCTTCTACCGCCTGAACGTGGTCCCCCTCCATATCCCGCCCCTCAGAAAACGGGTGGGCGACATCGCACCCCTGGCCGAGCACTTCCTGAAAGAGACCGCTTCGCTCAACAGCATCCCCATCAAATACTTGTCACCGGAGGCCGGGGACCGCCTTCGGCGCATGTCTTGGCCCGGTAATGTCCGGGAACTCGAGAATCTTATGGAAAGGGCCATGCTCCTTGTGGACGGTGAACGACTTGAACCCGCCGACCTTGATTTCCTGGCCGGACTGGGGGCGGACTCGAGGGGGGAAGAAGCTGAAACTGCGGGCGGGCCTGTGCTGCCCCTTCGCGAAATGGAAAAAAAGATGATATTCCGCGCCCTGGACGATCACCGGGGTAACAGGACACGGGCTTCCAAGGTCCTTGGAATCAGCGTACGTACCTTGAGAAACAAGCTCAATGAGTACCAGAGAGAGGTGGAGGAGCCAACGCCCGGCCGCTGAAACGCCTGGCATTGTCATTTTCTTGACAGACATTCCTTCACGAATCCCTGACGGCACCTCTTCCCGCGGCGCTCACCCGGCGGTTTATGGGCCCCTGCCCCTGCAAATATTTCCGGTTCTCGAACATGCAATGGGGATCTTCCATGGAGGTGTGCCGGGGACAGTGTCGGACCCGGTGTCGGTGTAAGTGTAGAGATCGGTGTAAGCGCAGGTCCAGGGAGAAAGCATCCCGGCACGCCTACTGATCTTCGGAAACCGGAAGGGGCATGACGAATCCGGGGCCTCGACCCATTTTGGTATCGGTTTTGCAAGATAATCAAGCGGACCCATAGCACGGAGGCGACAATGGAAATCGAGAGCATGACCGGCAACAGGCTGATGGGAAGGACAATGAAGGTGCTTCAGCAAGTCCTGGACTTCAGGTCCGCCAACCAGTCGGTGATCGCGGGCAACATGGCCAACATAGAGACCCCGGGATACGAACCCCGGAAGGCGACCTTCAACCAGGCGCTCCGCCAGGCCGTAGAAAAAAACGGGGTGTCCCACCCGAATCAAGTCGCCCTCCGAAAGACCCAAGAAAAACATCTGCCGGCCTCATCGGAGGCCGAGCGGCCGTACACCATAGATACCTACAGCGCTTACTCGGAAAGGCCGGACCTGGATCGGGAAATGGCTGAACTGGCCGAGAACAACCTGCTCTATGAGGCCTCGGTCACTCTTCTGTCCAAGAAATTTCAGGCCTTGAAAGAGGTCATCGCAGGAAGGAGATAACCCCATGGATCTCATCCGCACCATCGATCTTGCGGCGGGAGGAATGTCGGCCCAGAGAACAAGGTTGAATGTCATCACAGCAAACCTGGCCAATGCAAACACAACGCGAACCGAGGAAGGCACCCCCTACCGGAGAAAAACCGCCATCTTTCAGGCCACGCCTGAAGCCGGCGGTTTTGACGCGCACCTGCAGGACGCCATGGACCGAAAGCTGTACGGTGTAGAAGTGATCGATGTGGTTCCCGTGGAAGGACCGTTCAACAGGATCTTCGACCCCACACACCCTGACGCCGATGACGAGGGATATGTTCACCTTCCCAACGTAAACCTGGTGGAGGAAATGGTCCTCATGCTGAACGCCAACAGGGCCTACGAGGCTAACGCAGCCGTGGTAAAGGCATCCAAGGACATGGCCCTCAAGGCCTTGGAGATAGGCCGCTAGCGCTGCCCTGAGGCTTACGGGACGCGCCTCGAGGCGGGACACAGGGCGCGGTGGATGTGTCGTCGAACTCCACGCACAGGCAACACTGCAAAAGGTGATTTTATGGATCCCATTCAAGGTCTTCCCAGAGCATTCCATCCCGTCCAGCCGGCGACCCGGCCCGAGGGGACGCGTGACCCGAGCTTTCATGACACCCTGGAGTCCTTCGTACGGCAAGTGAATACACAGATGAACGATGCGGACAGAAAGGCGGCCGAGTTCGCAGTGGGCAAAGGCCAGGGCATTCACGAAGTAATGATCGCGTCGGAAAAGGCGGGGATATCCTTCAAGCTCCTGATGGAAATCCGGAACAAGCTGCTCGATGCGTACCAGGAAATCATGAGGATGTCTTTCTAGTATCAATCGATTTTTTGGCCCCGCCCCCTTAACGGCGGCAGGCGGGGGCCGAGGGTGAAACATGGCGGAAGAAGCAACCGGAAAAAACGCCTTTCAGCAGTTTTTTGGCATCATGGCCAACATGCCCACAGCCCGCAAGGTGTCCCTTGCCGTGACCATGCTGCTGGTCGTGGGAGGATTCACAGCCCTGCTCCTCTGGACCAACCGGCCTGACTACCAAGTGCTCTTTTCCAATCTCAGCACGACCGATGCCTCCCGGATCACTGAAAAACTCAAGGAACAAAGGATCCCCTTTCAGCTCAAGGAAGGAGGAAGTGTCGTGCTCGTCCCGGACGACATGGTTTACCAGCTCCGCCTCGACCTGGCCGGTCAAGGGCTGCCCCGGGGGAGCAGCGTAGGATTCGAGGTCTTTGACAACATGTCCTTCGGGACCACTGAATTCGTGCAGAGGCTGAAGTACCAGCAGGCCCTGGAGGGCGAGCTCGGCCGGACCATCATGCAGTTTGACACCGTGGACCAGGCACGCGTCCACATCGTAACCTCAGGGGACAACCTGTTTGCCGAACCGGAAAAGCCGGCCACCGCCTCGGTGGTGCTTCGACTCGTCCCGGGCGGGGTCCTGGACCCCAGGGAATTACAGGGGATAGTCAACCTTGTGGCCTGCGGTGTGGAAGGCCTCAGGCCGGAGAATGTAACGGTGGTGGACATGGCCGGCGGCCTGCTCTCCAGGGGGCAGGATGAAATCACCACCGGTGGCCTGAGCCGTTCCCAGCTTGATTATCAGAGAAGACTCGAGCAATCCCTCGAAAACCGTATCCAGACGATGCTCGAGCCCGTTGTGGGCGCCGACAATGTAATTGCCCGGATCTCGGCCGATGTGGATTTTCGCCAGGTGAACACCTCGGAAGAGACCTACGACCCGGACAGCTCCGTGGTGAGAAGCGAGCAGATTCAGAAGGAATCCTCTTCGGACGGGCGAAATCTTCCCGGCGGAAGCCCTGACACGCAATACCAGGTTGCCGACCAGCAGCCGGAAGGATTCGCAACCGGATCATCCCGGGGGTTTGAAAAGGAAGACTCGGTGATCAACTACGAGATCAACCGCGTAAACCGGCAGATCATCAACTCGGTCGGCGGCATCACACGACTCACGGCCGCCGTGATCATAGACGGCCCCTACGCGTCTTCAAAAGGAGAAGACGGAAAGCCCGTCAAGGAATTCACCCCTCGAAGCCGCAGGGAAATGAGTGCATTCGAGGAGATGGTCAAGAAATCAATAGGTTTCGACGAAGAGCGGGGAGACCAGATATCAGTAAGCAACGTCGCCTTTGCCATGCAGGCGGAGGACGGAGGCCGGCCGGGATTCGAGGCTCAACCCGCCTGGCTGGATTATGTGAAAAAGACGGCCCGTCCCGCCCTCAACCTGCTCCTCATCGGCCTGTTCTTCCTGCTGGTTGCCCGGCCCTTTAGAAACTGGCTCAAAGAGGCAGGCAGCCAGCAGGCGCTCCTGCCCCAGAGGCCTGAAACCCGCCGGATCGCGGTCGGCGAAGGGACGCAAGGTCCGTCAAACAGCGATCAGCACACCCAGTTGCTGGAGATGTCGAAAAAGGACCCGGAGATGGCGGCACAGATCATTCGATCTTGGCTGAGTGAAAGGAGCGGCTGATATTGGACCTGCTCAAAGGGCTCACAGGGCCTCGCAAGGCCGCCGTTCTGCTCATGGTGATGGGTGAAAACTTCGCGACCCAGGTGTTCAAGCACCTTGATGAGCAGGAGGTCAAGGCCATAGGCGAGCACATGGCCAGGATCAAGACCGTGGACACGCAGATGGTCGCTTCCATCATGGATGAGTTCTTCGCCTCCTGCACTGATAAGAACGTCGTGGGCGTGAGCGGAACGAACTTTTTCAAGAAAACCGTCAGCCAGGCTTTCGACTCTCGTAAGGCGGACAGTCTCCTTAACGAATTCGTGGGCGGGGACGGGCATCGCCCCTTTGAAATGCTTCGCTCCCTGAGCCCGCAGGTACTGGCGAACCTGCTCGTGGACGAACATCCTCAGACCATAGCCCTCATTCTCGTAAACCTGAGCCATCAGAGCGCCGCGGAGACCATCCAGATCCTTCCCGAGGCCGTGCAGAGCGAAGTGATTGTCAGGATCGCGGAACTCGACAATGTACCGGACGAGATCGTTGATGAAATTCAGGATGTGATCCTGGAACAGATAGCCGACATCGGAAACGAATCAAATGAAAAACTGGGCGGCATCCAGGCGGCCGCCGAGATTATGAATCAGCTCGACCGGAAGACGGAAGCCTCCATCCTGGAAGGGATCGAGGCCGACAGGGAGGAGCTGGCCGAGGAGATCCGCCAGTCCATGTTCGTTTTCGATGACCTTGTTTACCTCGACGATCGTTCGATTCGGACAATGCTCAAGGAAATCAGCAACGATGAGCTGATCCTGGCGCTCAAGACCGCAAGCGACGTCCTTACGGACAAAATTTTCGGCAACGTCAGCCAGCGGGCCGCCCAGATGATGAAAGAAGACATGGAGGTAATGGGGCCTGTCAGGCTGCGGGATGTAGAGCAGGCCCAGCAGAGCATTCTCAAAACGGCGAGAAGGCTCGAAGAGGAAGGCAAAATCGTTCTGGGCGGCAAGGGGGGAGACGATGTCCTTGTCTAATGTCATCAAAAGCGGTGAGGATGTTCAATTCAACATCCGTACCTTTGACCCCGAAGCCCTTGCCTTGTCTGACGATGAGCCGCGTTCGTTCTCCAGCGAAGCCCAGGGGGCCCTGATGCTGCCCGGCGGGCTGCCCGCGACGGCTCAGGGGACAGGCAAGACCGCAGAGGAAGAGGAGAGCCCTCAGGAGAAGGCGGCCCGCCTGGAGCGGGAGGCCTACGAGAAGGGATTTGAACAGGGAAGAAGAGACGGGATGGACCTCGAGAAGAAACAGCAGGGCGAGCAGAGGCTGCAGATGGAGGCCCTCTTTTCCGAGCTTCGCGGGCTGAAGTCGTTCCTGTTCCGGGAGGCGGAACACGAGGCCGTCGCCCTCTGCGCACTGACGGCCAGGCGTATCGTGCGCGAAGAAATACGCACCGACCCGGCCGTCATCCAGAGGACCATCAGGGCCGCGCTCGATTACGTGGCGGATCGATCCATTATCACCATCGCCGTCCACCCTGAAGACATGGAGGAGATCCGCGGAATCCTTCCGGAACTGGCCTCCATCACCGATGGCGGCCGGTTCCGGGTGATAGAGGACGATACCCTGGATCGCGGCGGCTGCACACTTCAAACCGGGTTCGGCAAGATCAACGCAACCGTTACAGAACAGTCCGCCGCCATTGAGAAGGTGATCGAGCGCACCTTTAACGAGGGCTGAGAGGAAGGGCATTGAACCTGAGCCTGGCCAGGTACTTCAGGGCTGTTGAGTCGGCCGAGACCATCATGACTGAAGGCCGGATCACCAAGGTCGTGGGCACAGTCCTGGAGGCGAACGGGCCTGCCATGCCGGTGGGGGCGATCTGCAGGGTGATTCCTCTGAATCGCCTGACGCCGGGCATACCTGTTGAGGTGATCGGGTTCAGGGACGACCGGGTCCTTCTTATGCCCCTCGGCAAAGCAGACGGGATCGAACCCGGAAGCACGGTTGTAGGGGAGCGGTATCACGCGGCGGTCGAGGTGAGCTCTGACATGCTGGGGCGCGTATTTGACGGTCTGGGAAACCCCCTGGACGGGGGCCCTCACATCGCCCCGCAGAGAGAAATGCCGATTTACGCCGAACCCCGGAACCCCCTTAACAGAAAGAGGATTAAAGAGCCGTTGGATGTAGGGGTCCGCTCCATCAACTGCCTGGCCATGCTGGCAAAGGGACAAAGGGCGGCCGTCATGGCAGGTTCCGGTGTCGGGAAAAGCGTCTTGCTTGGCATGATGGCCCGTTACACTTCAGCCGATGTCAACGTCATCGGCCTGATTGGAGAACGTGGAAGGGAGGTCCGGGAATTCATCGAACGGGATCTCGGAGTGGAGGGGCTGAAGCGGTCCGTCGTTATCGTAGCCACCTCGGATTCTTCAGCCCTCTCGCGGATTCGCGGGGCCTATTACTGCTCAGCCGTCGCCGAATTCTTCCGGGACCGGGGTAAGGACGTCCTGCTCATGATGGACTCGGTCACGCGTTTTGCAATGGCCGCGCGCGAGGTAGGGCTCTCGGCCGGTGAACCCCCAACAAGCAAGGCCTATCCCCCGAGTACCTTCGCCCACCTTCCGCGCCTCCTGGAAAGGGCGGGAACCGGCACGGGAGGGGGATCCATCACGGGCCTGTACACTGTCCTGGTGGAGGGCGACGACATGAACGAACCCATAGCCGATGCGGTTCGCTCCATTGTGGACGGTCACATCGTACTGGATCGCGGCCTTGCCTCCCGTGGGCACTACCCGGCCGTAGACGTGCTCTCCAGCCTCAGCCGGCTCATGGTGGAGGTTGCGCCCGCCGAACACTTGAAACGCGCCGTCGAATTCCGCACCCTCCTGGCCGACTACGCCAGGATCGAAGATCTGGTCAACGTCGGCGCCTATGAAAAGGGGGCCAGCGAGCGCACCGATTATGCCCTTGAAATGATCGACGACTTGAACGCCTTTCTGATTCAGGACGTTAACACCCGTGCCCCCATGGAAGAGGCGCTCAAGGGCATGAAAAAACTGCTCACCGTCCGCAGGCTCGGCCATTGAAAACAGGCCGCATGAGACAGGCGGGAAATGAAGTTCAGATTTAGATTCAAGTCACTGCTTGCATACAGGGCCCATAGAAAGGAACGGGCCGAGGCCGCGCTGGGCAGGGCACGGCAACGCCTCAGGCGGGACCGGGAAAAAAGGGTCGCACTGAAGAATCGATTCAGGGAAGCCGGCGAGGAACTCCGGGCTTTACTCAAGAAAGAGGGATCAGCCGATCTTCTCAGGAGCTACGCCGACTTCCTCTCAGATCTCGAGCGGAGAATGGATGCGCAGGAGCGGGTAATCACCCGGAGGGAAAAAGAAGTCCATGAAAGTTTGCAGGAGGTCCTGGCGCGCACACGGGAGACCCGAATCATTGAAAAACTGAAAGAGAGGGACCGGGAAGTATGGCTTCACGATCAAAGGCGACAAGAGCAGAAGGCCCTGGACGAGCTGGCGGTGATCCGGCACGGGAAAATTTCCGTGTAAACCGCAAGGGGCCCGTAGTCCTCCTGGCCTCCACGGCCTTCGCCCTTCTCTTCGTCCTGAAAATCCTGCTGACCGGCATGTTGCTCACCGGCCTTCCTTTCGACTTGGGACAAAGGGCTGCCCTTGCCGAGGATAAGGCCCGGGAAGGGACCTCGTCTCTCGAACGGGAGCAGGCCCTCCTCAACAAGGAGCAACGGCTCAGGGATTGGGAAAAAGAACTCAAAAAGAAGGAACAGCAACTCCTCCCTCTCCAGGGGGAGATCGACCAAAAGATGGCCGAACTCGAGGAGATACAGGACAACCTGACGGCTTTCGCCAAGAGGCTGGCTGAGCGGGAAGAGGCCCTGAACGACGCCAGAATAAAGCACCTCGTATCCGTGTACCAGGAGATGGAGCCCAATCGCGCAGCCGCTATTATGGGTAAGCTCGATATTCCCACAGTCGTCCGGATCCTAGGCAACATGCGGGGCAAGGCGGCCGGGCAAATCTTGGCCTCCATGCCTCCTGAGCGGGGAGCGGAAATCAGCGGGCGGTTGAGCAGGATGGACTGATCCGCTTCCAGTCCCCCAGGCCGGCATCTTCTTTTGCCTGCTGCTTCCCCGATAAAACAGTGCCGGCTCATCAGCTCAACAGCTTATCCCCTCAAAACCCCTATTCCTTCAAGCATGAACCGTCCGGCAAAAATTTCCCCCGGTTCCCAACCTATGGCAATTCCTTCCATCCCCGCAGGCCGCCTCTCTCGTTCAGCCTGCCGGAAATATAAATTATAACAGCCAGATATGGCGCAAAGCGCTTTTGGCACAGCGGTTGCTCCACTACCGGTGCGAAGATTTGGAAAACCGGTGAGGGCCACGCAGGGAGACGCCATGGAAACCTTTTCACCCCAGATGCCGCCTCCCCTGGACATTCCAGGGAAGGGTTTTTCACGCCGAAAGGCCACCCCGGGCGACGTGGCGGACAGTCTCTTCCGCAATTTTCTGGGCCGCATAAACGAGCAGGATGACGACTCCGGAATCCTGGGCCTTTTGACCAAAATTGAATCTCCGAACCGCTTGGAGGCCAAGGCGTCCACAGGCAAAGATCAAGCCTCGGGCATTCGACACCTCATTGACAAACGCGTTACTCTCCCTGCGGAAGGCCTTCCACGGCTGGCCCGCTTTCTGGAAAGCCATGGATTACCAGGCCTGGAAATCAAAAAGCTTTTTGAGTCCCTTGCTTCAAAGAACGGCGACATTCGCATGGACCGCCTGCTGGCCGGGCTTCAGAATCTCCTCAAGGAAAAGGCATTGGCAGGGAAAAACCTCGTGATAGACCGACCCGACATCCCCCGGGTCAAAGAAACGCTTTTCAAGATGGGACTCGGTGCCGGCCAGGTCAGGGATGTCATGGAGAAGGCCGTAAACGCCGGCGGCCGGATGTCCCTTCGCAGCCTAACTTCCGCGCTCGGAGCCCACTTCTTTGATGTGCGACCGGAGACCGGCCGCCAACTGGCCGAGGTCCTTCAGCGTGAAATGGGAATAAGTTTCCGCGCAGGGGACATGGAACAGGCGGTAAAGGACGCGGGACTCGACGAAGCCGTTAATCGCCTGGCAGGAAACTCACCGGACGCTGTTCGCGAAGCGGCGAAGAGGGAAATCGCAACGCTCATGCTCGGAAAGGGAATCCCCGCCCAGGAAGTCAAACAGTTCCTGGAATCCCTTTCCATCCGGCGGGCCGAGTCCCACGCTCCCCAAAACGCTTTCTGGACACAAAACGCCGCAGCAGCGAAAAACGGATCGCAAGCCCTTCGGGAAGACCCATATATTCGGTTCCAAATTGAAAAAGGAGGGACGGACCGGCAAAACGGCTCTTGGAAAGAACGAATCATCGACATCCTCAACCGGCAAGCATTCCTCACGGGTCGAAAGGCTGAGGTGGGCTCTGGAATCGGGCGGGGACCCGGGCCTGCAAAATCGGCCGAAGTGCTCGAGGATGCCGTGTCGGCTCGTCTTCAACCCAAACAGACGGGAATCAACCCAACGAAGCTTCACATCCCGGAGGGCGGCCAAACCAGGGAGGCGATAATTTCGGTAGACGAAACCGCCAAGGAGGCGGCAAAGGCGGCAGCCAAAGGGTCAGCCAGGGCCAATCGGGCTGATGATTCCGGAACCTCACGCCACATGCCGACAGGCGAAATCTCCGTTTCACGCGTTGACAGGGCAGAACCTCTCCGGCAGGCCGCCTCCGCCGTCCGGGGCCAGGCCGCAGCCGCGGCCCTTCCCGAACCGCTCCCCAAAATCGTCGATCGCATGGTCTTGATGGTGGGACGGGGAGAGCAGGCAAGCCGTATTCAGATTTCTCCTCCGGAGCTGGGCCGCCTGGACCTGAGCATAGTGATCAAGCAGGGACATCTGCACGCCCATGTGAGCGCTGAGAACCCCGTGGTAAAGGAGATCATCGAGGCGAACCTGCCGCAGCTCAAGCAGCAGCTCGGCAACCTGGGTTTTACGGTTGAACGCTTCGACGTTTCCACCGGGCTGGATGAACGCGGGTTGGCTGAGTTTCAGGCGCGTACGGGCGGCCAAAGAAATCGACAAGGCCGGGGAGGAAAGCCGGCCGGGCATGGCGTTCTTGGGGCGAACCCGGACCGGCCGCATCGAAACCCAATGGGTGAATTGTACCGCATCGACGTCCGGGTCTGACCCGGGAACACAAGCATGACCGCCGGACCACGGCGCGCTTCTTAATAGCAGGAACGACCGGGGCACAAGCGCAACATCGGAAAAGAAAGGAGAACGGCATGGACATCTCATCGATCAGCGGGCTTCCCATGGTGGAGGAACCGGACCAGTACGCAAAGTCGGGCTCCCAGGAGATAGACCGGGACGCCTTCATCAAGATGTTCCTGGCCCAGATGAAGCACCAGGACCCCTTAAACCCCATGGACGGATCGGAGTTTGCCGCCCAGCTCGCCCAGTTCAGCAGCCTTGAGCAACTCTATAACGTCAACAGTACACTGGACGGCCTCAAGACGCTCCAGGAAACCGGGTCCCGGTTCGAGACCCTGGCCTTGATAGGCCGGGAGATTGTGGCGGAGGGAAGCGGAATTTCCCTGAAAGAGGGCCTAACCGCCCAGGGGGGATTCGAACTGCCGAGGGGCGCCGAGTGCTCTGTGACTGTTACGGACTCGAGAGGCCTGCCTGTCCGCGAGATTCACCTGGGCTTTCTGGAAGCCGGTTCGCACGATTTCGAATGGGACGGGAAGGCTGGATCCGGAACAACAATGCCCGATGGGGCATACGATTTCAAGGTCTCTGCCGTGACCCAATACGGTGAAGAGGTGAAGGCCGTCCCCCACATCCGGGGACGCGTTGACAGGGTCAGCCTGCAAGACGAAAATTCCACCCTGTACGTGGGACAACTCCCCGTTGAGATGGCATCGGTCGTGGATGTCAGAAACACCGGGTCTTCGACTTCGAACGGCACAATCGGCGACCAGGAGTACATGGAGCAGGACGTGGGGATCTGATCACAAATCCCCGTTCCAGGATATGGAAGGCTCCCGACCGGGGCATGTTAATCATCGTTTCCTAAGGCAAAACAGGAGGAACACACCATGGCACTTTCAAGCGCACTGTTCTCGGGAATAACCGGGCTGAGCACCCTGGGCGAGGCTATGCAGGTGATCGGCGACAACATCGCCAACGTGAACACCATTGGATTCAAGAGCAGCACCTACACCTTTCAGGACCTGCTAAGCCAGGCGGTCGCAACCCGGGCGGGCACCAGCCAGGTGGGCAAAGGGGTCACCCTCAGCGACATCTACCAGAGCTTTCAGCAGGGCTCTTTTGAGACCACCTCCAACACAACGGACCTGGCCATAGGCGGCTCCGGGTTTTTCCAGGTCCGGGACGCCGATAGCACAAACATGTTCCTCACAAGGGCCGGCAACTTCCGGTTCGACAGGGACGGCTGTCTGGTCAACCCTGAAGGCTTTGTCGTGCAGGGATGGGAGCTGAACGACGACGGGCAGGATATCAGCTCGGTTACGGACATCCGACTGGACTCGTTAACCTCCCCTCCCATGGCCAGCGATGAGATCCGGCTCATCCTGAACCTCGATCAGTCCGAGGTCCCGGCCAGCACAGACGACATTGAGGATGCATGGAATGCGTTAGATTCCCCACCCATGGGAGATAATTCGAGCCTCTACCAGACCTCCATCAAGGTCTATGACAACCTCGGGGCCACACACGATATCACCGCCTATTTCGACAAGACCGGCACCGAACACGAGTGGGAGTTCGCTCTTACCTGCAACCCGGCCGAGGACAACCGGGCCGCCTTTGACGTCGATGCTGAAGAGCGCGGGCTGCTTGCAAGAGGGTCTCTGACTTTTGAAGAAAGCTCGGGCCAGATAAACGACATGTCTCTGGAATTACAAACATCGCCGGGAACTTGGAACGATGCCGGCATCGACCCGAGCGGCTACTTCGAGTTCGAGACCGAATTCATATCCGGGGAAGAACAGCTCATCGCACTCAACTTCGGGTCTTTTTTCGACGGGGGCGGCTGGGCCCCTGACTCCCTTTCCACCACCCAGTTCGCCAAGGCCTCCACAACCGTGTTCCAGAGTTCCACGGGATACGGTGCGGGTGACCTGCAGGGTGTGAACGTGGACGTGGACGGCGTGATAACCGGAATCTACTCCAACGGCGAGGTCATCCCCCTGTACCGGGTGGCCCTGGCAGACGTGGTCAACCCCATCGGCCTCGAAAAGGTGGGCGGGAACCTTTACAAGACCACCCGCCTGAGCGGAGAGGCCCCCACATACCGGCCCGGAACCAACGGGACCGGGAACATATCCCCCAACTCCCTGGAGCAGTCCAATGTGGACATCGCAAACGAGTTCGTCAAAATGATCACCACCCAGCGCGGCTTTCAGGCCAACGGGAAGATCATCACCGTGACGGACCAGATGCTTCAGGAGCTCATTAACCTCAAGAGGTAGTAGAGTGAAGGTCGGGGGGTGGAGTCTTCACAGGTCCTCCTCCTCAAGGCGGCCGAGTTCAGACGAAGCCCACCCGCCTCCTCTGCTGCGACTCCTGCACCGTCAATATCCTGACTTGCCGGGCGTCTCATCGAGCTCTCCTGCCCGGTAAAAGTGCCCGGACCGTTCGAATTTACGATCCCCTGAACGCGCTGACAATCGGCGACCTGAACCGATGATGTGCCCGTAACACATCCCCGCGCGTCTCACACACTGAAATAACTACAATTTCAGGCTGTTGCACTCCGCCTTCTTAACCTCCGGACCGCCAAGAAACCAGGCCTTCACCGAATGGCACAGAGGTTGCTTTCCCTATACCACGACACTCCAGGCAATACCTGTTTCGGAGACGGACCACATGGACATTGCAACGATCATAGGCATTTTCACCGCCTTCGCCCTGGTAATAAGCGCCATCCTGATGGGGAGCGGCCTTGCACTCTTTATAAACATACCCGGCCTCATGATCGTGGTAGGGGGCACGCTCGGCGCCACCATGATCAACTACCCCCTGCCCGACATCCTCAAGGTGATCAATGTGGTCAAGAACGCGTTCTTTCACCGGAAGCAGACGGTGCAGGAACTGATAGGCGAGTTCGTGAACCTCGCGGGCACGGCCAGAAGAGAAGGCATACTGGCCCTCGAGTCGAGCATCGGGGACATGAAGGACGAATTCATGCGAAAGGGCCTTCAACTCTCCATCGACGGCCTGGAACCCGGCTCCATCAAGGACATCCTGGGCACGGAGATCGAATCCATTCAGGACAGGCACAAGCTGGGAGCGGATATCTTCACGACACTCGGGACCTTCTCACCGGCCCTCGGGATGATCGGAACCCTCATCGGCCTGGTCCAGATGCTCCAGACCATGGATGACCCCAGCACCATCGGTCCGGCCATGGCCGTGGCCCTGTTGACCACATTCTACGGGGCACTGTTGGCGAATGTGGTCTTTCTACCCATCGCGGGCAAGCTCAAGAACCGGAGCACCGAGGAGGTCATGGCCAAGGAACTCATGGCCGAGGGAATCATGAGCATTGCCAAGGGGGACAACCCCAGGCTTCTGGAGCAGAAATTAAACGCCTTCCTGGCCCCGGGGCTGCGCAAGTCATCATTCGAGTGATCGGGGTAACATAGAAACTTGGCCGGGGAATCCCGGGATCGTTAAGCTCATCGGCTGTATCCGGTTACAAAGAAGGGAGTTCAATACATGGCTGATCAGGCCGAAACAATCATCGAGGAAACCGCCGCGGGCGGAGGGAAAAAGGGCCTTCCGGTAAAGCTGATCGTGGTCGTTTTCAGCCTCCTGCTCCTTTTGGGGGCCGCCGGGCTGGCCTTGAAGTCCGGCATGCTCGGTCTGACCGCGCAGGGGGACGACAGGCATGCCGCCGCTGACGAGGACGGCGTCTCAACGGAATTGGGGCCCGTATATGCCCTGGATACCTTCATCGTCAACCTGGCCGATGAGCGGGGGACAAAATACCTGAAGACAAAGCTCAGCCTCGAGCTCAACAACGCCCTTGCCGCCAAGGAGATCGACAAGAGGCTTCCCCAGGTTAGAGACACCATCCTGACCTTACTGAGCACCAGGTCTTTCGAGGACATCCGGCATCTTGAAGGCAAATACCAGCTCAGGGCGGAGATCATGGCGATTCTCAACCCGCTTATAACGTCCGGAGATATCACGAACATCTATTTCACGGAATTTGTCGTCCAGTGACAGCGGGGCGCACTCCATGCCCCCCCGGAAAGGACTTGGATCTTGAGCCAGCTTCTGTCCCAGGAAGAAGTCGACGCCCTGTTGAGCGGCCTGGACTCCGGCGAGATTGAGAGCGAGGAGGAGCCGCAGGCGACCGAAGAGAAACTCGATCTCTTCGACTGGACCACCCAGGAGAAGGATGTCAAGGGCACTATGCCCCTGCTCGGCGTTGTGAACAATCGCTTTTCCCAGAAGCTGAAAAGCGCTCTCTCCACGTCCATTCGAAAGGTGATCGAGATCAACCAGGGTCCTCTGGAAATGATCAAGTTCAAGCATTTCAAGCAGTCCCTCCCCATCCCCACCAGCCTTCATCTCTTCAAGATGGACCCGCTAAGGGGGACCGGCCTCCTGGTCATTGAAAGCCATCTCGTATTCAATCTGGTGGAGGCATTCTTCGGCGGGCGGGGCACGGGTTCCACCAAGGTCGAGGGGCGGGACTTCACTCCCATCGAAAGCAAGATCATCGAGAAGGTGGTCTATATCGCTCTGACCAACCTCATGGACGCATGGGAGGATATCCATCCCATCAAGACGGAGTTCATTAGGTCGGAGAGCAATCCCATGATCGTCAATGTGGAGCGCCCGGACGAGTACCTGGTAGCGGTGAAATTCGACATAGAGCTTACAAAGCCTCTGGGCTCGATCACCCTCTGCATCCCCTACTCATCCTTTCAGCCCATTCGACACAAACTTGCGGGCGGATATCAGAAAGACGAAGACGGCCATGCCGATCCCTTCTGGATCAACGACCTTCGCGGGCGGTTGAAAGAAACACCCCTGGAACTCTCGGTCTGCCTGGGATCCACCCAATTATCCATTCGGGACTTCCTCAACCTAAAGGAGGGGGACATCCTCGTTCTGGACAAGACCTACAAGTCACCGCTCACGGCCCACGTGGAAGGGATCCCCAAATTCCAGGGCTACGCGGGTCGGGCGCGCAACCGAAAGGTATACAAAATCGAAGGGGCCGCCTCAGCGGCGGTATGAACCAAGAGGCACGATTCCCCTTTGCAGGGGGAACAATCAGAGAACGGGGAAGACACATGGTGGATGAAAACAGGGAAGTAAGTGAGGGGGAGGCGGCCGCCGCAGCCCGGGATGTGGATTTTGCGGACATGGAACCAGGAATCCAGGAAGGCGAGGAAACCCACGGCATGGAGTTCCTCCTGGATATACCCCTGGACATAACCGTGGAACTCGGAAGGACCCGCATCCCGATCGGCGACCTCCTCAAGCTGAGCCAGGGGTCGGTCGTGGAGTTGAACAAGCTCATCAATCAACCCCTTGACATCTTCGTGAACCATAAACTCATGGCCCAGGGAGAGGTCGTGGTGGTCAACGAAAAGTTCGGCGTGAGGCTGTCCCACATCATCAGTCCGGGGGAGCGCGTCAAAAGCCTCACCTAACCGGCTCGGCCCGATCCCCTTGAGCCCCTGCCCCGTTGCGATGACTTCAGGGCACGAAGAGGCTCGGACCGGCAGCGCAAAACTGCATTTCTTAAGGGGACGACATATTGGAAACGGACCTGGCTGCAAACGCACTTAAGACCGCGGGATCACTCCTGCTCATCCTGGGCCTGATCATCTGCCTGTTTTATGTACTCAAACGGGTCCGATTCGGTTCAGCCGCGGCCCCCGGTCTATCTCGAATGCGGGTCTTGACCACCCTGAGCCTGGCGCCCAAGCGATCCATAGCCATAGTGGAGGTACTGGACGAGTGGCTCGTGGTGGGTGTGGGCACTGATTCCATCACCCTGCTCACCCGAATAGACCGCCCCGAAGAGCTTCATGGCGCAGAGACGGCCGGGAACAACAAGGCCGAAGACAGCTTCGGGTCCCTCCTCATGAGCAAGATCGGCCGTACCCAGTTGAAAAAAGGATAAATGCCGGTCCATGAATCATAAAGCAGCCATACTCCTACTCCGCGCGGCTGTCTGCCTTGCCGCCATTCTTGCCGTTTGCATTCCGGCTGCGGTCTTTGCCCAGGAACTGCCGCCTCTGCCCTCCATCCAGATCGGGCTTGAAGGGGCCGAACGGCCCGAACAGGTATCGGTGCTCCTTCAGATCCTCCTGCTGCTGACAGTGCTCTCACTGGCGCCGGCGATCCTGATAATGATGACCTCCTTCACGCGGCTGGCCGTTGTGTTTTCCCTGGTTCGGCACGCCCTCGGGACACAGCAGATGCCGCCAAACCAGATCCTGATCGGCCTGGCCCTCCTCCTGACCTTCTTTTTGATGGCCCCTGTCTATGAACAGATCAACACCGAGGCCCTTCAGCCCTACCTGGCCGAAGAACTCTCTGAGGAAGCGGCCCTTGAAAAGGCACTCGTGCCCATACGCGAGTTCATGCTGAAGCAGACACGGAAAAAGGACATCGCCCTTTTCCTCAACATCTCGGAAACGGAAATGCCTCACGGGTACGAAGACATCCCCACAACGGTACTCTTGTCCGCCTTTGTCATCAGCGAACTCAAGACGGCTTTCAGCATCGGGTTTATGATCTACATCCCCTTCCTGGTGATCGACATGGTGGTGGCGAGTGTCCTTTTGTCCATGGGTATGATGATGCTGCCGCCGTTCATGGTTTCTCTCCCGTTCAAGATGATGCTCTTCGTCCTCACTGACGGCTGGTACCTGCTGGTCGGGTCCATGGTCAAGAGCTTTTCGTGAGGTAAGGCGAATGACACAGGACTTCGTGGTCAGCCTGGCTAGTGACGCGATTCAGACTGTACTGATGCTTGCTCTTCCCCTGCTGGGGGTGGGCCTTGTGGTCGGCCTGATTGTGGCCGTGTTTCAGGCCGCAACACAGATCCAGGAGATGACCCTCTCCTTCGTGCCCAAAATAATCGCGGTCCTCCTGGCCCTCCTTGTGGCTGCGCCCTGGATGCTGAATAAGATTGTTTACTTCACGACCAATCTGATCACGAGCATTCCCAACGTCATTCGTTAGTGAAAGGTGAGGTGATAACTTCGGTCTCGAGCGGTTGACCCGTTAGGTGACTACGGACACGGACCACGGCCTAATCACCTCCACAGGCACAGACACCGCCACGCCGCGAAGCGGCTTTGTCATGGGTCATCATGCCTTTTCCCATTGAGACATTGGAGCAGATGCAGGGCTTCTTCTGGGTCTTTGTCCGGATAAGCGTGCTCGTGTTTCTGCTGCCCCTGTTCGGGGCCAGGAACATCCCAACGCTCTGGAAGGCCGGGGTTTCCTTCGTCCTTGCCGTCCTGCTCACGCCGGTGGTTCCACCTCCTCAATACCTGCCGCAAGCCCCGCCCGGGATCCTGCTGGGAATTGCAGCGGAGGTTCTCATGGGGCTGATAATTGTTTTCGGCGTCCTCGTCTTCTTCGCCTCGGTTCAGTTGGCCGGCCAGATGATGAGTTTTCAGATGGGTTTTTCCATGGCCCGGGCCATCGATCCCAACACAGGGGTTCAAAGCACCGCCCTGAGCCAGTTTCTCTATCTCTTCACGGTGCTCCTGTTTTTCGCCATCGACGGCCACCACCTGATGATACGCGGCATTGCGGCCTCCTTTCACATGGTTCCGCCCAACGGGATCTCGTTCAGCCCAAGCATCGCCGACGCCGTTATTCGAATCACGGCCCACATGTTCGTTGTCGGCCTCAAGATCGCGGCCCCTATCATGATCGCCTTGTTCCTTTCCAACCTCTGCCTGGGTATCGTGGCCAGGACCGTCCCGCAGGTGAACATACTCATGATCGGGTTCCCGATAAACATCGGCATCGGGCTCACCCTGTTTGGAATCCTCCTGACCAATCTGGCGCCGTTTCTGACCGGACTGACACGCGAGACGGCCACGGTTATGATGCGAATGCTTCGATTGATGTGAGGGGATAACCATGCCCGAGCAGGGATTTCAGGAAAAAACCGAGAGGGCCACGCCTAAGCGGCGTGAAGAGTCCCGCAAAAAGGGGCAGGTGGGAAAGAGCCGGGAGCTGTCCTCCATCGCCGTACTCTCCGGGGGGGCGATCTACCTCTACTTCCGGGGGGAGCACCACGTCTTCCAGCTCGGAGGAATCCTCAAAAGGACCTTTCTGGACATCCCGGCAATCGCTTCGGGCGAGCAGGACCTCTTCAAGTACCTGGTCCTGCGGGCTGAAGACATCCTGTGGATGGTCCTCCCCATCATGATCGTCCTCAGCGTGGTGGCCGTCCTTGCCAATGCCCTGCAGACCGGGCTTCTCCTGAGCGTCGAAGCCTTGACTCCATCAGCGTCAAAATTGAATCCCGTGTCAGGACTCAAGAGGCTGCTTTCCAAGAGATCCCTGGTGGAGCTGGCAAAGTCCATCGCCAAGCTGGTAATAGTCGGCTGGGTCGCCTTATCCACTTTAAAGGCTGCTTTTCCTCGCTTAATCCCCATAACATACCAGGAACCATCATCTGCAATATTTTTATTAGGCCAGGAATCTATGAGTATCCTCATTAAATGCTGCTGTGTAATATTCCTTTTGGCGATGCTTGACTATTATTATCAGCGCTGGCAGCACGAAGAGAACATCAAGATGACCAAGCAGGAGGTCAAGGACGAACACAAGCAGACCGAAGGGGATCCCATGGTCAAAGGACGCATCCGGTCCATCCAGAGGGAGATGGCCAGGAAACGTATGATGGCCGAGGTCCCCGAGGCGGACGTGGTTATCACCAACCCCGTCCGGCTGGCAGTGGCCCTGAGATACGACCCCGGCAAGGGGCAAGCCCCCGTAGTGGTCGCCAAGGGTTCACAGCGAATAGCGGCCCGCATACGGGAGATCGCCCTGGAACACGATGTCCCCATCGTGGAGAACCGACCCCTGGCACAGAACTTGTATAATTTGGAACTTGGGGACGAGATCCCGGCCGAGACCTACCAGGCCGTTGCGGAAATCCTGGCCTATGTATACGGCCTCAAGAAGAAGCCCCCCGCCACGAGCGGCCGGACCCCCTGAACATGCCGTGGGCCCCGGTTGATCTGAACCTCTAAAGGAAAACAAAATGGACGCGATCAAATTGCCGTGGAAACGTTTCTCCCTGGAGTCCAACGTGGACATCGGCATATCCTTGGGCATAGTGGCCATCCTCATGGTCATGATCATACCCCTGCCCACGGGCGCCCTGGACATGCTCCTGGCCTTCAACATCACCATTGCGATTATGGTGCTTCTCCTGACCATCTATGCCGTACGCCCGCTTGATTTTTCAGTCTTTCCGTCCATGCTGCTGATAGCAACGCTTTTCAGGCTCTCTTTGAACATCGCCTCCACGAGGTTGATCCTGCTCGACGGCCACAGCGGGCCACTGGCAGCCGGGCGCATCATCAAGAGTTTCGGGTCCTTTGTGGTGGGGGGAAACCCCACAGTCGGCCTGGTGGTCTTTGTGATCCTGGTGGTCATCAATTTCGTGGTCATCACCAAGGGCGCCGGTCGAATCGCCGAGGTGGCCGCGCGGTTTACACTGGACGCCATGCCCGGAAAGCAGATGAGCATAGACGCCGACCTCAACGCAGGGCTCATCGACGAGACCACGGCCCGGACCCGCAGGGCCGAGATCGCCAAGGAGGCCGAGTTCTACGGGGCCATGGACGGGGCCAGCAAGTTCGTCAGGGGAGACGCCATCGCGGGGATCATCATCACCCTGGTGAACATCATCGGCGGGCTGGTCATCGGCGTGCTGCAGATGGGGCTGGACTTCACAACGGCGGTGCAGAACTACACCCTGCTCACAATCGGGGACGGCCTGGTGACCCAGATTCCCGCACTGGTAATCTCCACCTCGGCCGGAATACTGGTCACCCGCGCCGGAGCCGAGAGTAACATCGGGACGGAACTGGCAAAGCAGTTCGGAGTGCATCCCCGTGCCCTAATGATCTCAGCGGGCATCATTTTTCTTTTCGGACTGGCGCCGGGCATGCCGGCGGTTCCCTTCATGCTCCTGGCCGCAGCGGTATTCTTCTTCGGACGGGTGGTCATGGGCGTCGAACAGGCGAAAAAGGAGGAGGAAGCCGAGGCCGAAAGGGTGGAGACCGCCCAGGAGGCTTCCCCCGAGGAGGTGGCGAGTCTGCTTCCCCTGGACATCCTGGAACTGGAGATCGGCTACGGGCTCATACCCCTGGTGGACAACAAGACCCAGGGGAACCTGCTGGAACGAATACGCTCTCTTCGAAGACAGTTCGCAACGGAGATGGGCCTCATTATGCCCTCCCTGCACATCCGTGACAACCTGGAGCTGAAGCCCAACGAATACGCAGTGTGCATAAAGGGAAACGAGACGGCCCGGGGTGAACTCCTCATGGACCATCTCCTGGCTATCGACCCGGGCGACATCAAGGCCAAAGTAGAAGGCGTGGCCACGAGGGATCCCGCTTTCGGGCTGCCCGCAATATGGGTCTCCCAGGACAAGAAGTCGGATGCCCAGTTCGCCGGGTACACAGTGGTGGACCTGCCCAGCGTGATCACTACACACATCTCAGAAGTGGTCCGCAGGGACGGGTACGAGTTCCTGGGACGGCAGGAGGTTCAGCGCCTTCTGGACAAGGTGTCGGAAACGAACCCGAAGGTGGTCGAAGAGCTCGTACCCGCTCATATGAGCCTGGGCTCTCTCCAGAAGGTCCTTCAAAACCTGGTGCGGGAACAGGTATCCATTCGGGACATGCTGACCATCCTGGAGACCCTCGCGGACTATGCCGCCATGACCAAGGACACGGACCTGCTCACCGAATACGCCCGGCAGCGGCTCGCACGCTCCCTCACCAAGCCCTACATCGGAAAAGACCGGGCCCTTCGTGTCCTGTCCGTGAGCGCCGGCCTCGAAGAGGCTGTGGCCTCGGGAATCAACCAGAGCGAATACGGGTCCTACCTGGCCCTCGATCCCAGGCAGGCCAACCAGATCATCGAGGTAATCAAACGCTCGGTGGAAAAGGCCTCGGTCAGGCTCGAACAGCCCGTAATGCTCTGTTCCACTACCATCCGCAGGCACCTGAAGAAGCTTTGCGAGAGGTTCCGGATTCCGCTGACGGTGCTGTCTTACAATGAGATACCAAGCGGGCTTCAGGTCGAAACCGTTGAAGAGATTCGAGTCGAGGCGTCATGAACATCAAACGATTCATCGCCGGCAGCAACCGGGAAGCCCTCCGAATGGTCAAAAAGGAAATGGGGCCGGACGCGGTGATACTGAGGAACAGGACCCTGCAGCCCGGTACCGACGGCGGAGAAAACGGCCGGAAGCGCGTGGAGGTAACCGCAGCGGTGGACTTCGCCCCCCCGAATGACCTCACCGGCGGGGGGCTGGGACCGGACTCCCTTCTTGATTCAAATACCATGATGGAGCGATGGGAGACCCTTGAAAAAGAACTCCGGGACATCAAGACAGCCATACTGACCGCGGATGCAGGCAGGGGGTTGCCCCCCGAACTCTACTACGATCCCGCTGTTCGATGCCTGCACCGGCTTTTGCAGTCGTTCGGCCTCAGGCCCGAATTGACCATGGACCTCATGACCGAGTTCCGCCGGGAAGACGGGCTCAAGGCCGGAGCGGACGAAACCGAACTGCTGCAGGAATCCCTCTCCAGGGTGCTTCGAAGGGTCCAGGTGGGGATCCCGGAACAGCCTTCGGGGACACGGGAAATCCATGCCTTTATCGGTCCCACGGGCGTGGGAAAGACCACAACCCTGGCAAAGCTGGCGGCCCTGCGGGCCGTGAAACAGGGCGTACGGACCGTCCTGATCACCCTTGACACATTCCGGATCGCCGCTGTGAGCCAACTCCGGACCTACGGGCGAATCATGGGAATCCCCCTGGACGTGGCGTCGGGACGTATGGAACTGGAGGACGCCCTTCGCCGAAATCAGGACGCCGAATTGATTCTGATCGACACCGCCGGCCGAAGCCCCAACCGGAAGCAGGACATAGAAGAACTGGCAAGGCTCTTCCGCGGCCTGGAGGATATTCATCATTTTCTCGTGCTCAGCGCAACCACTGATTACGGAAACCTTCTGCGTGCTCGGGAGCAATTCGGTCTCCTTCCTTTCAGAAGCTACATTTTCACCAAACTGGACGAGGTGATGGACGCATCGCCCATGCTCAACTTCCTGGTCTCCAGGCGGAAACCCGTTTCCTACTTCACCACCGGGCAGAAAGTGCCCGAGGACATTGAAAAGGCCACTAGAAAGCGCCTTGCCAAACTCCTCCTCGGCATGTTGAAAAATCCGGCGGGGGACGCCGGGGGGCCGTTCAGAGACGTGAACGAGGTGGTAAAACATGGATCAGGCAACGGGACTCAGGTCCTTGGTCGAGGATCACATGGCAAAGGATAAACCCGGCCGAGCGGCCCCGGCAGGAGGAACCGAAGGGGCGGGCTTCCGAAGGCGAATCCGCGTCATATCGGTGACCAGCGGAAAGGGCGGTGTGGGCAAGACCAGTGTCGTTGCCAACCTGGCCCTGGCCCTGTGCCGGATGGACATGCGCGTCCTCGTGCTGGATGCGGACTTGGGCCTCGCCAACCTCGACGTCATGCTGGGTCTGAACCCGCGATACACCGTCGATCATCTCCTAAAAGGAGAGAAGACACTCGATGAGATCCTCATTTCGGGCCCCGGCGGCTTCAAGATCCTCCCGGCCGCTTCGGGTATTCCGGAACTTACGGAGCTGGACAACACCCAGCGGCTTCTCCTTTTGGACGAGCTCGACGCCCTCAAGGACCGGTTCGACGTCCTTCTCATCGACACGGGCGCCGGCATCTCTTCGAACGTGATGTACTTCAACTATGCGGCTATGGAAAAGGTGGTGCTCGTCACAAACGAACCTACATCGCTCACGGACGCCTACGCCCTCATCAAGGTCCTGACCAGCCGCTACAAGCAGAAGCGGTTCAAGGTGCTGGTCAACGCCGCCCGAAACGGCGAACAGGCCGAGAAGATATACCGTCACCTGAGCCTTGTGGTGGACCAGTTTCTGGGGTCTCCCTCTCTTGATTACGTAGGCTGGATTCCCTTAGACAGGAAGATGCCCGACGCCGTCAGGAAACAGAGGACCATGCTGGAATGCTTCCCTGACGCCCCTGCCAGCCTTCACATACAAAAATTGGCCAAGACCCTCATGACGGGCCGTGAGGAGCCGGATTTTGAAGGGGACATCCGGTTCTTCCGGCAGAACTTTCTGGAGCACTGACCACGGTGGAGACATGTCCAACCCGGCGATGAACAAACTGAAGCGGTATTCCCAGGTCTCCTGTCAGGAAATACAGGCCCTGGATCCTGAGGAGCGGGAAAGGCTCATTCTGGAGTACGCCCCGCTTGTCAAGACCATTGCCGGACGACTGGGCATGCGCCTTCCCCAACACGTGAGCCAGGACGATCTCGTCAGCGCCGGCATCATGGGACTGCTGGACGCCGTGGAAAAGTTCAGCGCAGACAAGGGCGTGGCCTTCAAGTCCTACGCCGAATTCCGTATCCGGGGCGCCATGCTCGACGAACTGCGCGCCATGGACTGGGTGCCCCGCTCGGTGCGCCGGAACGCCCGTCAGCTCGAAGCCGCCTTCTCAAAGGTGGAAAATGAGAACATGAGGCCTGCTAAAGATGAGGAGGTGGCTGAAGAACTGGGCATAGACATGGCCTCCTATTACGCCCTGCTCGATGAAACCCGCGGGATATCATTGATCAGTGACGATGAACTCCACCAGGCCGTACCCAAGGAACCGCATGACTTCCGCCTTTTTAAGACGCCGGCGGAGCTGTCACCCGGCAATCCGTCCGATACCCTGGACCTGGCTGAAATAAAGGACGTTATCGCCGAAGCCATTCAGAGGCTTCCCAAGACCGAGCGCATTGTGGTATCCCTATACTACTACGAAGAATTGACCATGAAAGAGATAGGGGAGGTCATGGACTACACAGAGTCACGCATATCCCAACTGCATACAAAAGCAGTACTGCGTCTCAGGTGTTCCCTGAGAAGCTATTTCTCCGGGCGGGAAGGTTAAGACCGTGGGTGTGGGAAACGACATGACAACCGATGCGGAAAACGAGGCGACCGGGCAGATCGAGGAAAACCCGGCTGCCGGCGGCACCGAAGAAAAAGGAAGTGCGTTTCTCCAAAGACGCCTCCTTGCAGGAGGGTTGATTCTCTTGACGGCGGTCTTTGGAGTGACCGGCTACCTGGCACTGATCCGGTATGCAGGACCGGGACCGGCAGCCCAACCGGAAACCGGCATAGTCTCCCAAGGGGCGGACCGGAATTCTCCCCATCATCTGGTTGAGCAGGACCTCGCGCCTTTCTATATTCCCCTTCCCAATGAGGGAAAAGGCCTTATGGCCTTGGTGTCCTTTTCAGTCACATGGGACAAAACGTCCTCGAAACGGTTCCAGGACCGGGAAATCCCGGTCCGGGACAAGATTTATCTTCGCATGACCGAGCTTGCCGACGAAGGGAAGAACATGCAGGACATGTCCCCGACCCTTCGGATGGAAGCCCAAAAAATACTGGAGGAACTCCTGCAGCCGGACGTTCTTCGCGTCGCTGTCACCGGCATCTCCATCGATTGAAACCGGAGCGGGACCTCGTTTACCGACCCGCTGATTACCTCTTGCTCCGAAAAGGCCGTCCCTCCGGAACATGAACCATGGAGGTCCGCTATGAACGACGTTTCAAAAATCAGCGGCGCGTCCCCGGCGAGCCCCACATCAAACCGGGTCTGGAAACCCCCACGCAAACAGAAACCCGGGGAGCGCTCGGCCGAGAGAGGGCACGAGGAGCATTCAAAAAAAGAAGAAGACGGCGGTCAAGATGCCGCGCAATCCAAAAAGATGCATGTCCTGGAAATCGAAAAGATCGAAGACCGGGACGAAAACAACGAACCCCTTAGCTACGGTGCCGGCGGCCTCAAAAAGCCCCGCAATCACAAGGTTGACCTGATCATCTGAGGAAGCCGGAGGCACTTCCATCGTCACGGAAAGCGAAAGGCCCGTTTGATGTCCATGAACATACAACTCTGGATCATGGGACAGATCGCCATAGACTTAATCCTGGTCGGTGTTCTCGTATGGCTCATATTGTCCGGGAACCGACGCCGGGCAAAGCGCTCTCAAGAGCGTGAAGAGGAACTTCGAAAATCAGAGGAGATCCTTGCAGAGATGCGGCAGATCGCAACCGAACTCGAGGGAAACCTGGAGGAAAAACGCGAACTGACCCACCACCTGCTGGGACGGCTGGACGAAACCCTGAAACGGGCGGAAGACCGCTACCGGCAGTTCAACGACCTTTTCGAGGCGACAGATACGGCTTCCATCCGTGACAGGGTATCACTTCAAAAGACCGAGGCCACGCGCGAGTCCATTCGCACCCTTATGGACAAGGGATTAACGAGGAAAGACGTCGCCCGGCGGCTCGGGATCTCCGTAGGAGAAATCGATCTCTTTCTGAAGCTTGGGAACCGCTCACAGGGCCTCTGAGGCGCAATCGAGGTGAAGCCGTTGATAATCAGCCTTACTCCTGAAAGCCTGTTACAAAAATCAAGAAGTTTAGATGCCAGGCAGTCAAGACGCTGATGATTTTGATGCTGTACCGGGGCTGGTGGCGCAGGAGGCCGGGGTATTCCTCCGCTCCCTCCGCTCCAGGCCTCCGGAGCCGGCTCCAATACCCGAAAGCTGACCACTCAGGACGAATAAATGCTGCGAGGCATTCCACAGATTCCCCCACAACAGGTTACCGGCCCTGATGCGGCCGGACGAACAGGCCTCCGGTTCACGCCCGGAGACATTTTCCGGGGAACGGTGATCGAGGTCCGGGGCGGAGGAAACGTCCTCCTTCTGGCCCGCGGGGCCAAAATACCTGCATTTGCCACACGGTCTCTTCAGGAGGGACAAAACCACCTTTTTCAGGTTCGTTCCCAGGGAGAACGGCTCGTCTTGAGGGTATTGGAGGGAGAGCGTGCGGAGCGTATCTCCGCGGTCCGGCTCTGGGCCTCCGGAAGGACTGCAAGGGCCGAACTGGGTCGAATCCTGGAACACCTGTCATTGAAGGCGGAAGACCGGGGACTCAACAGGACCGTTCGAGAGGTCCTTGTCCGGTTGAGGGAAAGGATGCCGGGCATGGTGTATCGCGGGCCCCATGGGGACGGCGTCAAGTGGCTGGCACGCCAGCTCAGGGACTCGGGCCTGTTTCTGGAGAACAGGGCCGCACAGTTCCTGCTGCAAGGCAAGGAGGGGGTTTTCCAAAACCTGGGGACCTCGGACCTCAAAGCAATGCTACTTGCTCTCAAGGCGGCCCTCGGTGACAGGCACCCGGCCGACTCCATGACGGCCGATCTGGCAAATCAGGCCGGCCGTGGGCTTCAGCTCATTCAGCAGGACCAGTTGCTAAACCTCAATGCCTGGAAAGAGGGGCTGGGTTGGTTCTGGTTTATTCCAGGGCACCCAGATGAGGGGTTTCGAGGCGGAGAGCTGTTCGTTCGGAAACGCGACCCGGACGATGAAGAATTCTTCCTGTCCCTCTGCCTTGACTTCTCTCTTCTGGGCCGGATGGATGTGGCCGTATCCCTGCACCGGTCGGTCGTAAACATCCGTATCCTGGCGGAAAACAGGGATGCGGCGGACCTGGTTAACAATCACCTGGACGAGCTTCGCGAACAGCTGGAGGCCGCCGGACTCGAGTCGGGCGCTATCGGCTGCCGCCGGCGGCGCAGGGACGACCCTCCATGGACCCCTTTTCTCGACGCCGCAGGGATATCGGGCGCCGTAGACGTGGTGACCTGATGCTGAAGAGGCTTAAAAAGGCGGTGGCTCTCAAGTATGAACCCGGGGAAAATAACGCCCCCCGGGTCACTGCCAAGGGAAAAGGCCTGCTCGCCGAGCGGATAATCGAAATCGCCCTGGAACAAGGAGTTCCCATCAGCGAGGACCCGGACCTAGTAGGGGCGCTGATCCAACTCGATTTTGATGAGGAAATCCCCCCTGAACTCTACCAGGCCGTGGCGGAAATCCTGGCCTTTGCCTATAGGTTGAACCGGATGAAAGAGAACAGGGAAAAGCAGGCAGAATGAGAATGGAAAGAGGCCCCGCATCCGGGCAAACTTTTCCCGCCCCCGGGAAACCCCTTCTAGCCCCTCCCGGCCTCTGTGAGCCACGACCTTCTTTCGAAAACGGCCTCAACCAAAACTACTCTTAAATTCAATAAGTTAATCTTTACCACGCCTTCCCCGGGTTTTTCCATCCTCCTGGTACGGGACTTGCAAATCAAAGAGGCAACCAGGCAGAAGGTCCTGGAATTGCAATGGAGGATACCATGTTTCAGGGGCTGATCAATCCGGTAAAAGGCCTGCTCAAGGAACAGATGCGCATGGACGTGATCTCCAGCAACCTCGCCAACGCATCGACCTGCGGATACAAGAAAACCCGCATCGCCTTTCAGGATGTACTCGAAACCCAAAAAAACGCCCATGAGGCCGGACCGGCAGGTCCCCACTCCGCTTCCCCCAGCCTGGTCAGGACCGAGATAGATTTCACCCCGGGCGATTTCAAAACTACGGGCAACAAACTTGACATGGCGATTCACGGAGAGGGCTTCTTCAAGGTAATGACACCCGACGGGGTCATGTACTCTCGAAAAGGGAGTTTTTCCCTGGATAGCGACGGATTCCTGGTGACCCAGAACGGAGACATGGTCCTGGGTGAGGGCGGGCCGATCCAGGTCCAGGGGAATGACATTCTGGTAAACGACCTGGGCGAGGTCTCATCTGACGGAGATATTGTCGGGACCCTGGCCCTGGCGTCCTTTGAGAACAAAAACAGGCTCTTGGCCACCGGCCGTACCATGTTCGCCAACCCGGCGAATGATCCCGAGCTCCCAGTGCCTCTTGCAACCAGGATAAAGCAGGGCTGCCTCGAGCTGCCCAACGTGGATATCGCGGAGGAAATGGTCTCTATGATCCACTGCATGCGGGCCTTTGAGAGCTATCAGAAGGCCGTCCAGATCCTGGATGAGGTCAACCAGCGCGCCATCAACGACGTGAGCCGAATCCGATAATCAGGGAAGGAGGAACCGGGCAATGATACGAAGTCTTTGGACATCCGCCTCGGGAATGGCGGCCCAGAAGTTGAACATGGATGTCATCGCCAACAACCTCGCCAATGTGAACACGGCGGGATTCAAGAAGAGCCGGGCCGATTTTGTGGACCTGCTCTACCAGAACCTGCGATCCCCGGGGGCCGCCAACAGCTCCGGAGGTGAGGTGCCCACAGGCATCCAGGTGGGCATGGGGACCAAGCCGGTCTCTGTCCAGAAGATCCTCAGCCAGGGAGACTATGTTCAGACGCAGAACCAGCTGGACTTTGCCATCGAGGGGAAAGGTTTTTTCAAGATACTCAGCAACGGCGAAGAACTATACATGAGGGCCGGTGCATTCAAGATGGATTCCGAAGGTTACATCGTCACCTCTGAGGGCGACCGGTTGCAACCCGAGTTCTCCATTCCCCCCGAGACCGTGAACTTCACCGTTGACCCGGGAGGCAACATGTTCGCCCTGGGCCCGGACGGAACCGAACTGGCCAGCGCCCAGCTCACCCTCCACAGCTTCCCGAACACCGCCGGGCTCCTGAGTGTGGGGGGGAACCGTTTCCAGCCTTCAGAGGCATCGGGCGACCCTGTGGAATCAAACCCCGGTGTTGACGGAATGGGGACCATATCCCAGGGCTATATCGAGATGTCCAATGTGGACGTGGTGGAGGAGATGGTCAACATGATTGTGGGCCAGCGGGCCTATGAGGTGGCATCCAAGTCCATCAGGGCCGCCGACGAGATGCTCCAGATGGCAAACAACATCAAGAGGTAAGGGCAAAGCAATGAAAACCGCCGGAACGGTCACGTCACTCCGCCTTTGGATGCTTATCGCGGCCTTTGCTGCTGCAACTCTCTCTTTGACAGCGGTACGGGCGGCCCAAGGCGGCACCCTTAGGATCCATATTGCGGAGGAAGCCACGGTCACCGGGGATGTTGTGACCCTGGGTCAGATCGCATCGTTTCACCCGGACACGGACCCGCGGGTGGCCTCTCTGAAGGACGTGGAGGTGTCCTCGGCCCCTGCTCCGGGCAACACGCACCGGTTCAACAACCGTTTCCTGAACTACAAAGTGGGCTCGGTCATCAGAGATCAAAAAGAGGAGATCACCCTGGAGGCGCCCCCAAGCCTGGTAATACACCGCACCGCACAGGTGGTTACATCCGCTCAAATGGAAGAGATATTCCGCGACCACATCCTGAAGGCCGCACCCTGGCCGGAAACCGATATCATCATGGAATCGATCCGGGTCCCGGAAGACCTGGCCCTCCCCGAAGGCGCCCTTCGCTGGAACATTCGGAAGAACGGCAACACCGACTACCTCGGAAACGTCTCCGCCGCACTGACCTTTTACGTGGACAGCCGCCGGATCCGAAGAGTGCCCGTTTCGGGCCGCGTTTCGATCACCCGGGAGGTGGTGCGTGCCGCCGGGAATATTCAGCGGGGGGACGTCATCGCAACAAAGGATGTGGAGATAGTTGAGGAAACCACCATGCGCCGCCACGGTGAAGCCCTGGTGAGCAAGGAAGAAGCCGTGGGCAAGCAGGCGGCCAGAAGAATTAGGGCTGGGAGCACTCTCACCTCGGCTATGGTCGAATACCCCCCTGTGGTGGAGCGTGGAAGCTCCGTCATAATCCTGGCCGAAAACGACTCCCTGCGGATCACGACCCGTGGTGAAGCCCTGCAAGACGGCCGTCAGGGAGAGAGCATTCGAGTCAGAAACCTGCAAAGTGGAAAAGAGTTCTCCTCGATCGTCACCGGGCCCGGGTGGGTCGCAGTAGAGTTCTAGAAAGCTTCGAATGAACGCGCTGGATCACACAACCACGAATCTTCGCCTTTTGAAATCAGGGAGATGACAATGAAGGTAAAACGGCTTGGCACCCTGCTTACTCTGGCAGGCGCATTCCTGCTTGCCGGATGCGCCGGGTTGCCCTTTCAGGGCCAGGACAGTCGTGAGCCCCTGGCCGGACCCCCGCAGGCCGTGCCCATGATTCCGGCCGAACCGGCCCAGCCCCGGGACCCGGCCTCTGCTGCGGGGCTCTGGAGCGAGGTAGCCTACCGTAGCGCCTTTCAGGACCTTCGAGCCGCCAAGATCGGGGACCTGATCACCGTTAACATCGTGGAGACCTCGGAGGCGAACAAGAAGGCCTCCACCAGGACCGAACGGGATTCCTCCATCAACGCCGGGATCAGCAATCTGCTGGGATGGGAGGGCAAAATCGGCGAACTCGGCCTTCCCTCCGGGTTCCAGAATGAGAACATGTTCAAGGCTTCCCTTAGAAACAACTTCGACGGGTCAGGTGAGACCACCCGAAACGAGACAATGACCGCATCGATCACTGCACGCGTCATCGAGGTCACCCAGAACGGAAATCTCTTCATCAAGGGGGCCCGGAAGGTGAAAGTGAATAACGAGGCCAAGTATATCACCCTGACCGGGCTGGTCCGGCCGGCGGACATCTCCCCCGACAACACAGTTCTCTCCAGCTACATCGCAGAGGCATCCATCGAATACTCGGGGAGCGGTCCGGTCAGCGATAAGCAAAAACCCGGGTGGCTCATGCAGGCCGTGGATTTCGTATGGCCGTTCTAGGGGAGGATAAACCATGCGGATAAATGGACGCTCCGCCATTATTTCCACCGTTTTACTGCTCACCTGCCTGTTGCCGGTTTTGGAGTCCACCGCGCACGGGGCCCGGCTCAAGGATCTCGCATCCATCAAAGGCACACGGTCCAACCAGCTCGTGGGATACGGCCTCGTGGTCGGCCTCGACGGCACTGGAGACGGTAGCGGGACCAAGTTCACGGTCCAGAGCCTCATAAACATGATGGAGCGTCTGGGCATTCATGCCCTTCCCGGTCAGGTGAAGGTTGCCAATGTGGCCGCGGTCATGATCACCGCGGACCTGCCGCCATTCGCCCGCGTCGGAAGTGAGATAGATGTGATGGTCTCTTCTGTGGGGGATGCCGAGAGCCTGCAAGGAGGCACACTGCTTTTATCCCCTCTGAAAGGGGCGGACAACAATATCTACGCCCTGGCCCAAGGGCCGCTCCTGCTGGGCGGCTTCTCCGCTGCCGGGGCCGCGGGAGGCGGGGTCCAGAAAAACCACCCCACCGTGGCCCGAATCCCGGGCGGCGCAACCATCGAACGGGAGATCCCCTTCCAGTTCAACACGCTGGACGAGTTGACCATCAGCCTTAACAACCCGGATTTCACCACGGCCCTTCGCGTTGCCGGCGCCATAAACCGCGAGATCGGCCCCGATATCGCCACCCCCACCGATGCGGGAACCGTAAGGGTCCAGGTTCCGGAATCTTCCCGAGGAAATCTGGTCCCCCTTGTCGCCGGACTGGAGCAGATCGATGTCAAGCCTGACAACAGTGCACGGATCGTGCTGGCCGAACGAACCGGCACCGTGGTCATGGGGGATAACGTCCGCATCGCGCCCGTTGCCATCGCCCACGGGAACCTGAGTGTCCAGATCAAGGAAAGAAAAGACGTGAGCCAGCCCCTCCCGTTCGCCCGTGGAGAAACCGTTGTGACCGATGATACCGAGCTCGCCGTGACCGAGGAGAGGCAGAAACTGCTTTATCTCTCGGAGGGGGCCAACTTGGGCGAGGTGGTCAATGCCCTCAATGCAATCGGTGTGTCCCCAAGGGACCTCATCACCGTTCTCCAGGCGATTCGTGCCAGCGGGGCCCTTTACGCGGACCTTGATGTTATCTGATATAGAGCCGGCAAGGAGCCGTTGATGATCGACAAAGGCTTGGAAATCAGACCGGATGCGCTTTCCGGGAAAAGACAGGAACCCGGGGACCGGAAGCTACGAAAGGCCTGTGAAGACTTCGAGGCCGTGTTTACCTATCAACTGCTTCGAAGCATGAGGCGAACCGTGGAAAAGAGCGACCTCTTTCACGGGGGCACGGGGGAAGACATGTACGAGTCCATGCTGGATCAGGAATTGTCCAAGTCCATGGCGGGTGTGGGAAAAGGCGGTCTGGCCGATCAGCTCTATCAACAGCTCCGCCCTAAGGACTTACCCGGCGAAATTCACGGGGACCTTTCTCTGCCCCCCAGGCCCCTTCGGGGGGCGGAAACCCCGCAGCCGCCCCTTATGGGACGGGTTTCCTCCGGGTTTGGCTGGCGTATTCACCCCATATTCGGTGAGAAAAGGTTCCACAAGGGTCTCGATATCGCCGCGGAGGAAGGCTCCATTATTCGGGCCTCCATGGCCGGCAGGGTGGTTGACAGCGAATTCCAGGAGGGCTACGGCAATGTGGTTGTCGTGGAACACGGCCGCGGATACTCCACCCTCTACGCACATAACCGGGACAACCTGGTTCGCGAGGGGGAATGGGTTGACGCCGGAGCTCCTTTGGCCCTTGTGGGTTCCACAGGAAGAAGCACCGGTCCCCACCTCCACTTCGAAGTGAGGCGACACGGCCGGAACCTGGATCCGGCCGAGTTCCTCGGCACAAAAACCGGGGTGGGTTCTTTCCTATCAGAAAAGGACATTTAAGAATTTTTTGTCGAAAGCCGATACCACGATTGGAAAGGGACATCATGGAAACGCCCGCTCCGGCTCCGGACGACCTGGATATAAGAAAGATCTCCCTCCTTCAAGACCTTGTGGACTGCCTGGGTAAAGAGCGGGAGAGCCTTCTTGAAATTAACGTGACAGGGCTCTGGGCCGTCATGGAGGAAAAGCAGGCGATCCTGGAAGCCATCGAGGAACTGCCGGCTGCGGCGTATTCAACACCGCCCCCACTCAGGAGCGAGATAGACCGGCTCAAGGAGGAAATCAGGCATCGGACACGGGAAAACACGGAGTTCACCCGCAGTTCCCTCGCCGTATTTGACGAGTTCATCTCCAGAATAACAGGAACGGGTAGGGATGATCAGACCTACAGGCCTCCCGGAGAGGAACACCGCGTGCAGCGGAGCCCTATATATCGCAGAAAGGTGTAATGCAATGGCAGGAATAGGACTCGTACTCAACACTGCAAAGGACGGGCTGCTCACACAGCAGTACGCAATGAACGTGGTGGGCCATAACATCGCCAACGTGAGCACCGACGGGTTTTCGAAACAGACTGCGGTCATCGGGGCCAGGACCCCGTGTCCCTATGGCGGCTTCATATTCGGCAGAGGCGCCGAACTGCAGGAAATAAAGCGGGAAATGGATACGTTCGTCGAGACGAGCCTTCGAAATAGTACCTCCGGCTACTCGTCCCTGACCGAAAAAGAGATTTACCTCAGTGTGCTTGAAGGCGTGTTCAACGAGAACTCCGGAAGGAGCATCAACTCACAGTTCGACGCTTTCTGGAACGCATGGCACGACCTGTCCAACAATCCATCCGGATCAGCGGAACGGGCCGTGCTTATAGAATCAGGGGCACTGCTTTCGCAGTCCTTTCAGGACATCCAAAACGACCTGGACCGATTCGACCTGGAGCTCAACCTTTCCATGGACGCCGGGGCCCAGCAGATCAACCAGATCACCTCCCAGATCGCCGGCCTCAACAAACAGATCATCAGCATGGAAATTACGGGAAACGCCAATGACCTTCGGGACCGGCGCGATACGCTTATCCGCAGCCTTTCGGAGTACCTGGACGTCAACGTGTTCGAGGAGGGTGAGGGACACCTTACGGTGACTACGGGCCGAGGGTATACGCTGGTCAGCAAGACCGACTCCTACGACCTGTCTTTTGAAAGCGGCCGGGTACGGTGGCAGGGCTCCAGCGGCAGCGTGGATATAACGGACACGATCAAGGGCGGGAAGATGGGTGGATGGCTGGAGGTCAGGGACGAGATCATTCCAAAGTACAAAGATGAACTCCACGAGCTGGCAGGCGCCGTTATCTGGGAGGTGAACAACATACACAGCCGGGGGGTGGGACTCAAAGGGATGTCCTCGGTCACCGGGACATATGCCGTATCGGACACGAACGCCGCGCTGGTGGAAAACGATACCACCGAAGAGACCTCCGGGCTGGCCTTCCGGGACCGTATCTCGGAGGGAGAATTCAAGATTCGGGTTTACAACTCCAGCGGCGAATTGGTGGAGCCTCCGGCCGAGATAACCATCGATGAGACTACCACGCTCAATGACCTGGTTTCCACCATAGACACCGAAGCACACCTCACAGCCTCGGTGTCCGACGGAAAACTCACTCTCACCGCGGACAGCGGAAGCGGATACACCTTTGCCTTCTCTGACGACACCTCCGGCGTCCTGGCGGCCCTGGGTATTAACACCTTCTTTAAGGGTGCCGATGCCCAGGACATCACCATGAACGACGCCCTTGTAAAGGACAGAGACCTGATAGCGGCAGGCCGCGTTTACGACGACGGGTTGTTTTACGCGGGAGACAACTCCAATGCCCGGAGCCTGGCCGCTCTCAAGGATGAGAAAGTAACACTGAACCGTTATACCTATGACGGCGATTCCACCTCCGGAGAGGACACGTTCCAGGGATATTACACCTATCTGGTGGGATCAGTGGGTATCAAGAGCGCGAGCGTCCGCCGGGAGCAGGAATACGCAGAGGTGGTCGTCAATCAGTTGACGGAAAAGCGGGATAATACGTCGGCCGTCTCCCTGGACGAGGAGATGACCAATCTGATCAAGTATCAGCACGCATACGCAGCCGCGGCCAAGCTGGTCTCCACCGCGGATGAGATGCTCCAGACCCTTCTCGCCACGAGATAGGAGGAAATGCCATGAGGGTCTCAAACAAGGCCGTCTATGACACAGTCACACAAAATCTGGCCAGGACTTCCGACGCCATGTTTCGTGCCAACCAAGTAGTCAGCACGGGAAAGAAAATCAATCGGCTTTCCGATGACCCTGTCGGGCTGGTGAGCGTGCTGGGACTGCGCTCATCCCTGGAGTATATCGGACAGCTCGAGCGGAACATAACTATGGGAAACTCCTGGCTCAACATGGGAGAGACGGCCCTGACCAAGGTGGAAGACATCCTGAGTCAGGCCAAGGCCCTCACCATCCAGATGTCCAGCGCCAACGTGGGAGAGAAGGAGAGGGCCAACTCCGCCGAGATCGCGGAGGGCTTTCTTCAGCAGGTCCTATCCCTGGCCAACACCATGGTGGACGGCCGGTACATCTTCGCAGGGACCAACACAGATACGGCCCCTTTCGAACTGGAAACAGTCAACGAAGATCCCGACTACAGGATGGTTGACTACAATGGAAACGGCACCGAATTCAGCATAGAAATCGCCAAGGATATTCATGTCGGCGTAGGTAGAGACGGGGAAAGCATCTTCGGAAGTGATGATTTCGCTTGGGCTGACCCCAATACGGGGCAGAACAACATCTTCAAGACCCTAATAGACCTCAAAACGGCCCTCGAGAACAACGACGTGCCCTCCATTCAAACGACAATGGGTGAACTGGACAGCCAAATGGACCGCATCCGAGGCCTGATCGCTGATACGGGATCCAAACTCAACCGCCTGGACCTCAAGGCAAACATCATTCAGGACCTGCGGCTGACGTACACGGACCGCAAGTCTGAACTCGAGGACGCCGACATCACCGAGGCCATGATGGATCTTGCGGCCAAGGAACTGGCCTACCAGGCCGCCCTGAACAGCTCGGCCAAGATGATGCAAATGAGTCTTGTGGACTTTATTTAGTTTCCATCCAGAAATGGTCTTTTTTGCCAATCTCGGCGTCAATCTGCGAGGTTGCTTGTGCGGCGTACTTCAGTACGCCTCCGCGCAACCTCTTGATTTCCTTGATCTTGACAAAAAATCCTCATTTCTGAATTGGAAACTTGCCAGTGCCCAAAAAGCGTTTCTGGATGGGCACTATTTAGTTTCCGGTGTTTGATTTAAAACCAGCTCCGCCGCCGCAGGCATCCTCATAGCCTCTTGGAATTACAAGGTTGGATCACTTGGTTACAGGCTTTTGCGACTCAATCAATGTTCGGTTCCATGATCGACAAGCGGGCCGGCGCCACGGAGGGTACCATTGCTCGTATTGACCAGGAAGGTGGAAGAGAGCATCTCCATCGGGAATAATGTCACTGTAACGGTCCTGGGGATCCGTGGCGGGCAGGTGCGTATCGGCATCGAGGCGCCGAGAGACACCCCGGTGAACCGGACTGAAGTAGTCGAATCCATCGCCCGGCAGAACGAGGAAGCATCCAGGGCCCCACGCGATCTCGATCAATTGAAGGACACTTTAGCCGCCGGATTCCGGCCTGAAAAGACCTGATTGCCATGATACACATCCAGACAACCCGCTTCGGCGAGATCGAACTGGAAGAGAACCGCCTGATCCTGTTTCCCGAAGGTATGATCGGGTTTCCTCAAATGAAGAACTACGTCCTTCTCGAGCACAAGCCGGGTTCGCCTTTCATGTGGCTCCAGTCCGCCGAGGCCCCGGATCTCGCATTTGTGCTCATTAACCCCCACCTGATCCGGAGCGACTACCCACGGCAAATCCCTCTTCATGGCGGGTCCCCTACGGCCGGGGAAGACGACCGGGAGCCCCTCGTGTTCGCCATCGTGACCATACCGCCCGGAGAACCCGGAAAAATGACCGCCAACCTTCTAGGCCCGGTGGTCATTGATGCCGGAACAAGGACCGGCAAGCAGGTCATTCTTGCCGATTCCGGATTCGATACCCGTCATCAGCTTATTCAGGAATAATCCACCTGGTTTCCATCCAGAAATGGTCTTTTTTGCCAATCTCGGCGTCAATCTGCGAGGTTGCTTGTGCGGCGTACTTCAGTACGCCTCCGCGCAACCTCT
>JAWLEX010000215.1:0-2862 GCA_041685835.1 Desulfatiglandales bacterium | reverse complement strand
CCTCTTTGTGGGCGGGGGCCTGGTCGTCCTGGTTATTCTAGCCCTCATCATAGTCCCCATGTTCGTGAGTATTGATGATTACAAGCCCATGATCGAGAAAAAGGTAAGCGAGGCCACAGGCAGGCCTTTCCGGCTGGCCGGAGACCTGGATCTCTCCCTCTTTCCCTGGGCCGGATTCGCCTTTTCCGAGCTTCACCTGGGCAATCCTCCCGGATTCGAGCAGGAGGACTTCGTCTATGTCAAATCGTTCGACGTGCGGGTCAAGCTCCTCCCCCTGATCTCCCGGGACGTACAGGTAAAGCGCTTCGTTCTCGAGGGCGTCCAAATAAACCTGGAAAAGGCCGGGGACGGCCGTACGAACTGGGAAGACCTGGGCGGTCCGGCCGTGGATGTGGCGGAAGAGCCGCCCGAGGAGGCGCCGGGCCGGCAGCCGGCCGCGCCCGTTGAATCAGCGGGCCTGCCGGTTGAAGCACTGGCTGTACAAGAGTTTTCCGTGTCCGGAGCCGTTTTGTGGATCGATCATGCCGCCGGCCTCAGAAAAGAGATCTCCGATCTATCCCTTGAACTCAAAAACCTGTCACTGGATCGGCCCATAGGCCTTGATTTCTCAGCGAGCCTCGACGGCCTACCCATCACCCTGGAAGGAGACATGGGCCCACTGGGTAAAGACCCCATGACGTCGTCCATCCCCCTGGACCTCAGGCTCGCGGCCGCGGGCCGGCTGAACCTGAATATCAAAGGGCTGATTGAAGCACCTGCCACAAAAAGACGTTTTGACGTTGAACTGCGCATGGAACCTTTTTCGCCGCGAGGCCTCCTCGCTCAAGTGGGCCGGAAACTCCCCCTGGAAACGGCGGATCCCGAGGTGCTCGAGCACGTATCCCTCGATGTCAAGGTCGAGGGGGATCCCGATACGTTCTCCCTGAAGGACGGGCTGCTAAAGCTGGATGACTCCAATCTCACCTTCTCCGCCCGCGCCCGGGATTTCTCCAGGCCCGACCTGACGTTCGCCCTTGAACTCGACCGGATCGACCTGGACCGCTATCTCCCCCCCAAAGGTCAGGACGAGGATGTGAAGGAAAAGGAGGCCCCGAAGCCCAAAAAACCCGCCGAAAAGGCCGAGCCCGTCGACTACGAGCCGCTTAGAAGGCTCCTGCTGGACGGCTCTATCCGCGTCGGCGATCTCAAGGCACAGGGACTGCAGGTTGAGGACATCGTCCTCAATGTCAACGCCAAAGATGGAATAATTCGAACGGAACCCCTCTCCGCGGCCCTGTACCAGGGAACCATCGAATCCGACGCCGTGGTGGATGTAAGGGGAAATGCCCCTAAAAGCCGCATGTCCGCCCGGATAAATACAATCCAGGCAGGCCCACTGGTCCGCGATCTTGCCGGAAAGGACGTCATCGAGGGCAGCGTTCAAGGAAACGTCCAGATCAGCACACTGGGAGATCAACCGGAAAACATCAAGAAGAACCTTAACGGCGGGGGGGAACTCCTGTTCCGGGACGGGGCTGTTGTGGGTATCGACATCCCCGGCATGGTTCGAAATGTAAAATCGGCTTTCACCACAACGAAGCCGTCCGGCGAACGGCCCCGGACGGATTTCTCGGAGCTCTCCGCGCCGTTTTCCATTCGAAACGGCGTGGCCGAGACACCGGGGACCGAGCTCAAGTCCCCTCTCATCCGGGTCATTGCCACGGGCACTGCGGACCTCGTTAACGAGGTCCTGGATCTACGGGTGGATCCTAAGCTGGTGGCGAGCCTCAAGGGGCAGGACGACACCGAGGAGCGAAGGGGTATCAGGGTGCCCATTCTCGTGACCGGGACCTTCGCGGAACCCAAGTTCCGTCCCGACCTCAAAGGCATGATAGAGGGGGGCCTGAAAGAAACCCTTGAAGAAGGAGTCCGGGACCCCTCCAAGCTGAAGGACATGCTGGAGCCCGGGACCGGTGAGGATGGAGAGGAGAAGTCCCAATCCCTGGAGGACAAGGGGAAAGACCTCCTCAAGGGATTCGGGATCGGCCAATAACACCCAGTGATGGGAAATCGTGGTTGTCCGGGACCCGGAGTTTGCACACATGGATCGATTCCAGAAGAAGGCTTACATGAAGGTGCCTGTGCCGCCATAGGCGCCCAGGGCCTTCCTGAGGGCCGCCACGAAGCGGTCAAAGGCCGGAAGGGGCTCCATCCGCTCAGCCCCCCTGAGACCCGGGAACATCGTCCGCCTCAGTCCCTGCGAGACCTCCAGCTGCACCCCTCGGCCCATGCGGCTTCGATTGCAGAGGTTCATCAGGCTCCTTCCGGGAAGGCGGGGGTCTTCCCGAACCATGAACCCCGCAGTCTCCAGGCCCCCGGCCACGATACGGCGAAGCTCAACGTCAAGGCCGCCTGCAAACACCACCGGATCACGCTCCCTGCATCCGTGGATGGTGATAACCGTCATCGCCTCCAAGGCGATCCTCAATCCCTCAGGCTCGTCGAAGAGGGTGCTGGCGATATGCAGGTCCAGGTTTTGATCCGGCTTCAGTCCTTCAAAGCTGTAAAATGCGTGTCGAGGGCGGGCCGTGGCCTCGGCGATCTCGGTGGTGCCGGGCTCGATGTCCCCCCCGTGGGGGGCCATGACGGCGATCCCGGAAGACCCTTTCCATGATCGAACGCGATAATCCAGGCCTTCCCGCTCCACGGACCGCAGTTCGAGGTAAGATTCATAGGTCTTTCCCACGGTATGCTCCCCATGCCCCGCCGGCAGTTTGTAAATATTGACCTATTCCGCGATCTTCCTGCCCTTCGTGGTGGTTATTTAGTTTCCATCCAGAAATGGTCTTTTTTGCCAATCTCGGCGTCAATCTGCGAGGTTGC
>JAWLEX010000091.1:0-12499 GCA_041685835.1 Desulfatiglandales bacterium | reverse complement strand
GGCCGCAAAGAGCCAGAACAGGTCGTCCACCACCTCAGGGCCGGCCTTTTCCCAACGAATGATTTCCACGGGGAGACTTCGCCAGGCCGGGGCGAAGAAGTGTGTCACGGTGGCACGTTCGGGCCGTTTCATGTGGTTGAAGATGCGGTCCGCCGGAATGGAACTGGTGTTGGATGTGATGATGGTGTCCTCGCCCACACGCTCTTCCACCATCTGAAAGATCTTCTGCTTGAGCGGGATGTTCTCCGTGGCGGCCTCTATCACCAGGTCGCAGCCGGCTATGCGGTCGTAGTCCTGGGTATAGAATATATTCTGAATAACGGCGTCCGCCTTTTCCTGAGTCATCTTCTTCCTGTCCACGGCCTTTTGCGCGTACCCCAGAAGCCGCTTTTCCGCGCTCTTGAGGGGGGCCTCCGCAACATCCACGAAATGGAGCCTGATGTCAGGCAGGGCGCTCTTCACGTAGTATCCGATGTCCGGCCCTATGGTTCCGGCGCCGATGACCGCCACCTCCCCGGGAAGAGAGCGATTGGGTCTGACCAGCAGGGGGTTCAACGCCGTAGGGTAGAGCTTCTGTTCCGTATTCATGTGGCTTCCTCCCTTTATAATGTTCTCATTTGGCTCTTTTCGCAACTTATCTCTCATACGAAGCCGGCTCCTGGCGGCGTTCTTCCATCGTGTCATGTTTTATGAGTACGAACAACGAGTCACGAACCACGGCCTTTCCTCTCTCACACCTTTTCACCCCTCAGTGCGGCCAGGACCTTCTCCGGCGTGATGGGAAGGGAGTGGATTCGCACGCCTATTGCGTCATACACGGCGTTGGCTATGGCCGGAGCCGTGGGCACCAGTCCCGGTTCGCCCACTCCCTTGGCGCCGAAGGGGCCTTCCTCGTCGTGGGTCTCTATGCAGTCCACGTCAATGGGAAAATCCACGTCCGGCGCGGACAGGATCTTGTAGTCCAGAAAGTTTGGATTCAGGTTCTTTCCTCTGTCCGTCTTGTACTCCTCGCACAGGGCATAGCCGATTCCCGTCATGACGCCGCCGTAGATCTGCCCCCGGATGGTCTGCCGGTTGAGCACCTGCCCCACGTCGTGAGCGGCAGCGAACCGCAGGATCCGGACCTTGCCGGTCTCCAGGTCCACCTCCACCTCCGCACCCTGAACCCCGAAAATATAAGTGGCCGAGAGATTTCCCCGGCACGTCTTCATGTCAAGCATCTGGTTGCAGGGATCGTAGAAGGCCTCTGTCACGATCATGGTCCCCTGCTCCTTGTAGTGGGCCTCGCGCAGGATCTCTTCCAGCCGCAGATGAAGGAGGGGAGCCTCTGGATCGTCCTTTAAAAAGACCACATTCTCCCTCATGTCGAAGTCAGAGGGCTTGAGCATACGCTCGAAGTCCAGGTCCGGCATACGGTAGTCCGGGTCTTTCTTCTGCTTGCGCTTCTCCTTGAATTGGATGCGGGGCATGAAGTGCTCGGCGGCGAGCTGGAAGACCTTCTCACGGGCCTTCCGGGCCGCCATTATGGCCGCGTTGCAGGACGTGAAGGCCCCGCGGCTGGCATGCGTTCCCACGTCCCATGGGCAGGTGGCTGTATCCCCTGTGACCACCTTGACCTTATCGGGGGTCACGCCCAGGGCCTCGGCCGATGCCAGGCTCAGGGCCGCATCGAACCCCTGCCCCATCTCCACACCGCCGGCGATCACCGAGACGTTTCCGAAATCGTCAAGCTTCATGATGACGCCGCTCCCGTCGGACCTGTAGACCCTGCCGGACCCACCCACGTGAAACAGGGAGGCCATGCCGACTCCGCGGACCTTTCCGTCCACGGCACTGCGTCCCTGGCCCCGCGTCTCTTTCCACCGGAGCTTTTCCGCAACCGACTCGAGGCACTCCTTGTGACCGCAGCTGGTGATATTCAGCCCCATGGGCGTCAGGTCGTTGGGGATGTTGCGGTTCGTCATCCGGAACTCGTAGGGGTCGATTCCGGCCTCTTCGGCCAGATGGTCCAGGTTGCCCTCGAGGGCCCAGGCCGCCTGCGGGTTTCCGTATCCCCTCATGGCCTGGCAGTAGGTGTTGTTTGTATAAACGATCTTGGTATCGTAAAGGACGTTCGGGACGCGATAGATGCTGGAGATAGGGAGCATCATGACGCTGGGCGTGGTGGCGCCCCAGGACGTGTATGCTCCGTTGTCCAGAATCATGTGGATCTCTCGAAAGGTAAGTTTTCCATCCTTATCGCACCCCTGAAGGATGCGGCTTCTGGTGGGTTGGCGGGGGGAGAGCGTTATGAACTCTTCTTCGCGGTCCAGTACGATCTTGACGGGCCGGCCGGTCTTGTAGGCCAGCAGGATGGCGATGAACTCGTACCCGTGGGTGTCGAGCCCGGTCCCGAAAGAGCCTCCCAGGGTGGGGACAATAACGCGGGAGTTCTTTCCTTTGAGACCCATGGCTGAAAGGGCCTGGTTGAAATCGTTCTGCGCGAGAAAAGGTATCTGGGTCTTGGTGTGCATGATCAGGTTGCTCTGCAGATCGAACTCGGCGATGCAACCTGCGGTCCCCATGCATGACTGCTGAATTAGCTGGGTCTCAAAGGCGTCCTCGGCCACGTATGCCGATTCCTGCTTTGCCTTTTCCACATCACCCGAGACGAACCGCCACGGCACCGGGACCAGGTTGTCCTTCTTGGGCTTTCCTCTCCCATCCGTTTCGTGGATGAGAGGGGCGCCTCCCTGAAGGGCCTCCTCCGGATCGAACACGGCGGGAATCTCCTCGTAATCCACCCGGATCAGGTCCACGGCCTCGGCTGCTATATCCGGATCAGTCGCGGCCACAGCGGCAACCTCGTCGCGGTACTGGCGGACCTTGTCCCTTTTGAAAACGAAATTATCCTTGATAAAACCGTATCGCACCTGAGGGGAGTTGTCCCCTGTGAGCACGGCCCGAACCCCCGGCAGTTTCTCGGCCCGGGAGGTGTCGATGTGACTGATCCGGGCATGCGCACATTCACTGTACTTGATCTTGCCGAAGAGCATTCCGGGCCTTACGAGGTCGTGAATGTAAACCGCCTTGCCCGCCGCCTTGTCAGGGGCGTCCGGCCTGGGTGCCTCGGTACCTATGAAACTGTATTTCGTGGTCATTTGCGCCCTCTATGTTCGATTTCTGATCCGGTTTCGATATGAAACAAAATTGGCTGAATCAGCCTGCGTTCTCCTGAAGACGTTCCGCCGCATCCCTTATGGACTCAACGATCTGGACGTATCCGGTGCACCGGCACAGGTTGCCGGAAATCCCCGCCTTGATCTCCCCGTCGCTGGGTGAGGGGTTTTCCCTCAGAAGCGCCGTAGCGGACATGATCATCCCGGGCGAGCAGAAACCGCACTGGATCCCGCCATGCGCCACAAAGGATTCCTGGACCGGATGGAGCTTGTTGCCCTCGTCGATAAGCCCTTCGATCGTGGTCACGGATTTACCTTCAATCTCAAAGGCCGGATAGAGGCATGAATCCACGTTCACGTCGTCCACGAGCACGGTGCAGGCCCCGCATTCTCCCTGGCCACAGCCGGGCTTGGTCCCCTTGAAGTCAAAGGTGTCCCGCAACACCTCGAGAAGCATCCGGTGAGACTCCACTTCCGCGGAAACCTCATAACCGTTCAGGGTAAATGTAATCAGCTTCTTCATTCTTTTTCCCTCTCCCTTTCACCGGCACAGACACCGTCACATTTTTACCCGGCCGCCCGGGCCGCCTGCTCGACCGCCCGCTTTATCAGGACCCCGGACATGATCCGTCGATACTCTGCAGTGGTGCGCACGTCTGTTATGGGGCTCACTTCCTTCTCGGCCAGGCCCTTGATCTCTTCAAGGACATCCGGCGTGATCTCACGCCCCTCAATCGCCTTTTCAGTCTCCTTGAGGCGCAGAGGAACAGGGGCCACGGCACCCGCAGCCAGCCGGCAGGCCTTGCAGACACCGCCCTCCATGACCACGAGGGCGGCTGCGTTGATCAGGGCGATATCCTGACTCACCCGGCCGTCCTTGAGAAACGCAGTGCCGGTCCCTTTTTCCACTCCCGGAACTATGACGGACTTGATCACCTCGGTCCCGTCAAGGCAAGTCTGTCCCGGCCCTGTGAAAAAAGCCTCCAGAGGCACTACACGGCCCCCTCCCGGGCCGTCGATCTCAACTTTTGCGCCGAGCACCAGGAGCGGAGGCGCACAGTCGGCCGAGGGGGCCGCATTGGCCAGGTTCCCGCCGATGGTGGCGACGTTTCGGACCTGGGGGTTTGCCAGGACTCTCACAGCCTGATGCAACGCCTTGAAGTCACGGGCTGTTCCCTCGTCCCTCTCCAAATCTCTCAATATGGTCATGCTTCCCAGGCGAAGGCCTCCGTTCCAGTGAACGCCCCTGAGATCGCTGATGTGTCGAAGGGAAATGAGCGCTTCCGGTTCGATGGCCCTCTGCTTGACGCGCACAATCACGTCTGTTCCGCCTGCTATATAGCGGGCCCGGCCCTTTTGCTTTTCCATCAGGCCGTATGCCTCCTTCAGGCTTTCAGGCATATGGTAGTCGAACTTCTTCATGGAACTCCTCCGTGAACTTATGGCTTGTGTCCACCACGAAGAACATGAAGATCAGGAAAAAAGGCAAATCCTTGTCTCAATATGTTCTCATGTTCGTGCACTTCGTGGTTCATAAACGCTCCGGGGCGGTATTTGTTGCAATGTATTTCAATCCCTGTTGTCGAAGACCCGCTTGCTTTTCCGCTCGGACCGCGGAAGCTCACCGTAGTCCACCAAATCGACCCGGGCGCTGACCATGATCTGCTTCTTGATCTCCCGCCCTACGTTTTCCGCGAGTTCTTTGTTCCTGACGCCGTCCACCCCCTGGTCCCGCTCTACGCGCAGTGTCATGTAGTCCTTGCCGTCATCCTTCCGGTCCAGGATGAGCTGGTACTCGCTCCCGAGACCCGGGATGCCGGACAGGACGTGGTCCACCTGGCCCGGATAAATGTTTACGGCCCTGAAGATTATCATGTCGTCCGAACGGCCCAGGATTCGATCGTGCCTCGGCAGCACCGATCCGCATTCACAGCGGCCCGGGATAAGCTTTGTCAGGTCGCGCGTCCTGTACCGGATCAGCGGGACGGCCTCCTTCTTGAGCGTGGTGACGACCATCTCGCCCACCTCGCCCTCGGGCACGGGTTCCAGGGTGTCGGGATCCAGGATCTCCAGGATGTAGTAGTCGGCCCAGTAGTGAATTCCCGAATGGTAGCGGCAATCCAGGCCGGTGCCCGGTCCATAGAGTTCGGTCATGCCTGGGATATCGTACATGTGCTCAATGCCCAGCAGGTCCTGAATCCGTTTTCTCATGGCGTCGCTCGAGCGCTCGGATCCGAAAATCATGGTCCTGAGGCTGATCTTGTCCCGAAGCCCGCGCCGGTTGACCTCTTCGGCCATGAGAAGACCCATGGATGCCGTGCAGCACATGGCCGTGCTCTGGAAGTCTTCCAGGAACTCGCACTGCATGTCCATGTTCCCCGGCCCGGCCGGTACGGCCATGGCCCCGAAGTTCTCGCATCCAAGCTGGAACCCGATTCCGGCAGTCCAGACTCCGTAGCCCACGGCGATCTGAATGCGGTCTTCGGTGGTCAGCTCGGCCATTTCATAGCAGCGGGCGAAGAAATGTGCCCAATCCTTCACGTCCTTACGGCTGTAGCACAGGACCTTGCGCTTGCCCGTAGTCCCGGAGGATGCGTGAATTCTCACCACTTCTTCGTTGGGGACCGACAACAAGGGAAAGGGATAGCCTTCCTGCAGGTCCTTGGAGGTGGTGAAGGGCAGACGCACAAGGTCCTTTACGGACCGCATGTCTTCGGGCCGGACCCCGGCCTCGTTCAGCTTCCGTCGATACACGGGGGAGCCCTCGAAGGCATGGCGAACCGTCCATTTCAGCCCGTCGAGCTGCTCCTGCGCGAGTTCCTCTTCGGTTTTCGCCGTCGGCATGAAAGTTCTTGTCATGACTCTCTTTCCTCTCTTGTTTCTATCCGGAAGGGGATGTTCTTCGTGCTCTTCTTGTCCTTCGTGGTGAAATGAAATTTCAAATCCCTTACTGGATCAAGCCGGCCAGCCTCCAAGAGGCGTTTTCTGAGTAAAGCTTTACCGTATCAGGTTCGGCAGGAACGTAACTATCCCGGGAAACACCATGAGCAGGATAATGCAAAGGATGTAGGCGGGAAGGAAAAAGGCCACACCCTTGAACACGCTTTCCAGGGGCACGTCCTTGGCCATACCTCCCACCACGTATGTGGTCGCGCCCACGGGCGGAGTCACCGCCCCCAAGGTGGTGACTACCGTAATGGTCACCGAGAACCAGATGGGATCGTGGCCCATGCCCTCGGCCACGGGAAAGAAAATGGGTATGGTGATGAGGAGCAGGGCCAGGGCGTCCATGACCGCACCCCCGATCACGAAGATGAGCAAAATGATGCCCATTATCAAGAAGTCCGGCACCGGCAGGCCGGTCACCCACTCGGCGATGTTAAAGGGGATTCGGGTGACCGTCAGGAACTTGCCGAAAATCGTTGCACCCGCCACGATCATGATCACCATGCAGGAGATCCTCAAGGTGTCCATGATGGAATTGATAAACCCCTGCCAGCTCAGCCCCCTCTGGACCACACTGATGACCAAGGCGAAGAAGGAGCCTGCGGCCCCGGCCTCGGCCGGCGTGAAGAACCCGTAGTAGAGTCCCAGCATGACCAGCAAAAAGAGGATGAGCATTTCCACGGCCCCGGGAAGGGCCCTGAGTTTTTCACTGAAGGTGGTTTTCTCTCCCACAGGTCCCCATCCAGGCCTGAAGGTGCAGACCACATACACCGTCACCGTCAGCAGAATCGCGAGCAGGATGCCCGCCGCAACCCCGCCGTAAAACAGCTTACCGATGGATTGCCCCGTGTAGAGACCGATCACTATGAGAACGACACTGGGAGGAATGACCACGCCAAGGGTGGAACCGCACGCGATGGCACCGGTGCTGAGCATGGGCTCGTACCTGAACTTCTTCATCTCGGGCAGCGCCACTGTGGTCATGGTGGCGGCGGTGGCCGCATTGGACCCGCAGATGGCGGAAAACGCGGCGCACGCCATGACCGTGGCCATGGCGATGCCGCCCCTGATCTGTCCGACCCACTTGTATGCGGCGTCGTAGAGCTTCCTGTTCACGCCCGAGTAAAAGGCGATCTGCCCCATTAAAATGAACAAAGGTATTACGGTAAGCCCGTACTTGGAAAAGGTCATCCACAGCTCAGTGCTGAGCATGCCAAGGCCCGCCTTGAAATTGAGCACATAGCAGTACCCGGCGAACCCGACGATGGCCATGGCGAAACCCACGGGCATTCCGACAAAAAAGAGAACGAAAAGGAGGACAAGTATTCCGATGACTCCGACAAGCGCCAGGCTCACTATTCGCCCTCCTTCCCGGAAATAAGCGACTTAAGAAACTCCACAAGGAACGTCAGGGCCAGCACCCCGCATCCCGCGGACACGGCATAGGCGAACGGGTGGTAGATTATCCCAAGCGTTTCCGTAACCTCGCCGCTGGACCTGAGGACCCCGGCGTACTTGGCGATCTGCCAGGCGACAAATGCGAAAAAGGCCGTGCAGATCAGGCTGTTGATGACATTCAGTATGCGGCGGGTGTTCTTGGAAAAGCTGAGTACAAGGACGTCAACAGAGATATGCCCCTTTTTTATCTGGGTGTAACCCAGGGCAAAGGCCGTGGCCACGGCCCCGAAAAAACCCATGAGTTCGTACGTGCCGCCGACCGGCACCCATACCAGGCGGAGAAAGATGTTGGTGCAGGTCAGTAAAATCATGGCAACTAGAAAGCAACCTCCGATCCAGATCATCACGCGGTTCAGGATCAGGGTGATCTTTTCAAGCGCATTCATAGCGCCCTCCTGTGCCCGCCCGGCCCCTAGTGCCCAAAAAGCGTTTCTGGATGGGCACCAGCCTGGTTTGGGCGGACGTGCCTCCCGCCGCAGAACTTGTCCATGAGCGGCGGGGTAGGCCCGGCCGGCGGCCCCGCCATGGAACCGCCGGCCGGAAAGAGAACAGTCAACGGGTTTTCTGCGGTCTAATCTGCGTACTTCTTCGTAAGAGCCTTGATGTCCTCTACGATCTCCTTGCCGGGAATACCCTTGTCCTCAGCATCCTTGATCCAGTCATCTATGATTGGCTCCATCTTTTCGTCCCACCTGGCCTTCTCGGCCGCGTCGAGCTCAATGACTTCCACGTTATGAGTCTCCTTGGACCATGCCATGGATTCATTCACATGGTTGTCCATGTAGTTCCCGGTCCACTCGGACTGCTCCACCCGCAGGTCGTCAAAGACCTTCTTGACATCGTCGGGCAGTTTGTTCCAGGCATCCATGTTCATGACCACGGAAAAGGGATAGATCGCACTTGTCGTCATGGTGACATAGCGGCAGAGTTCCGCGTACTTGAAATCCTTCATGACCTCAAGGGACGAAAACAGGCCGTCCACCACCCCCTTCTGCAGGGCCTCAGGGGTCTCGGACTGGGGCATGCCGACCAAGTTGGCTCCCCAGGCACTGAGAATCTTCCCCGCCCCGCCGGAGGCCCTCAAATCAACGCCTCGCATGTCTTCCAGGGTGCGGATGGGATTCCTGGACATAATATTGGAAGGGGCCGTGGTGAACATGGCCAGGACCTTGACCTTGGAGAATGCCTCGGGCTGGTACTTCTCGTAGAGGTCCCACAGGACGAGGCTGCCCACTCTTGCGTTCGGAATCCCGAGCGGGAGAGCCGTGGCGTTCGTGATAGTGAAGCGGCCGGGCTGATAGGCCATGCAGAGGTTCCCGATATCAGCCTGACCCGCAAGGACGCCGTCCATCATGTTCTTGGCATCGAGCAGGGTCCCTCCGGGAAAGGTATTGATCGAGACCTTGCCGTTCGTCCGCTCCTCCACCTCTTTCTTCCACCGTTCCATCTGGACACAGGGGAATGTGGGCGCGGGCGGGAAATTGGCGTAGTTCAAGTTAATCGAGGCGGCCGGTGCCGGGGCCGGCGCAAGGCCTACGGCCAACAGCGAGGCCAGAAAGACTCCGGCCAGAAGATATACTATGTTCCTTCTCATGATGCAGACCTCCTTCTGTGACGGGTGGACATGAATGGGAATCCTATCAATCCATCCTGCATGCTTGATCCTGAGCCCTCACCCCCTTTCCCCGCTCTTGACGGATCATTTCCGAATGTGCCTCAAAGCCATACTAACTCACTGTGGATCCCGAAACGAAAACGGGAAAAACCCCTGAAGTGTAACGCTAAAAGATGCTCGGTTCAACGTATTCACCGAATACCTGCCGGAAGACGCCGGCCATTTCACCGACCGTTGCATAGGCCTTGCAGCATTCGACAAGATGCGGCATGACGTTTTCCTTATCCTTGGCGGCTCTTTCAAGGGCCCTCAGGGAATCCTTGACCTTTTGGCCGTCTCTTTCCTTTCTGAGGGATTGAAGCTTCTTGATCTGTTTCTGGGCCCACTCTTCATTGTACTCGTGAAGCTCCACTTCCATGTCTACGCCTTCGGTGTACCTGTTTACGCCCACCTTTATGACCTTGCCCTCCTGGAGCTTCCGCTCGTACTCGTAGGCCTGTCTGGCCACCTCGCGCTGCACATACCCGGACGATACCGCCTTGACCATGCCGCCCACCTGCTCGACCTTTTCCATCTCCTCGAGGATCTTCTCCTCCATCTGCCTGGTCAGGGTCTCCATGAAGTAGGAACCGGCCAGCGGATCCACCGTGTCCCGAAGGCCGATCTCGTCCATGAGAATCTGGAACGTCCTGAGGCTCAGCAGGGCCGCCCGCTCCGTGGGGATGGTATAGGCCTCGTCAAAGGAGCAGAGCGCCGTGGTCTGGGCGCCGGAAAGTGCAGCGGCCAGGGCGTAGTAGGCCCCTCGCATTATGTTATTCTCCGGCTGCTGCTTGGTCATGCCCGATCCGCCGCCTCCGAAGATGCCCCTGAGGAAGAGGGCCTTGTTGTTTTTGACGTCGTAGCGTTCCCTGAGAAGCCGGGCCCAGAGCTTCCGGGCCGCCCGGAACTTGGCCACCGTCTCCCACAGGTTTCCGTAGATGTTCAGATTGAAGGAAAACCGCCCCACGAAATCCTCGGCCTTGTAACCACGCGACACCACTTCGTCGATGTAGGCGAAGGCGATCATGAACGCGTAGGAGATCTCCTGTACCGGCGTGCAGCCCGACTCGCGGATGTGGTATCCGCAAACGGACACGGGATTGCACCGGGGAAGCTCCTTCATGGAGTACTCGATGGTGTCGCCGATCAGCCGGACCGCGGGCTCCACCGGATAGATCCAGGCGCCCCTCCCCACGATCTCCTTGAGGATGTCGTTCTGGGGCGTGGCGCTGATCTTGTCCCTGGGGTAGCCGTACTTCTCGGCCACGGCCTGGTACATGGCCAGCATAATGGAGGCCACCGCGTTTATGGTCAGGCCGGAACCGATGCGGTCGAGCTGAATGTCCTTGAATGCTGTCTCGAAATCCTGAAGGGAGTCTATAGCCATGCCTACACGGCCCACCTCACCCTCGGCCATGGGATCGTCGGAGTCGTAACCCATCTGCGTTGGGAGATCGAATGCCACGTTGAGTCCGGTCTGTCCGTGGGAGATCATGAGCTTGAATCTCTCGTTCGTCTCCTCGGGCGTCCCGAAACCCGTGTACTGCCTCGTAGTCCAGTTCCGGCTCCGGTAGCCCAGGGGGTGAAGGCTGCGCGTGAAAGGAAACTCGCCCGGATCCGCCAGGTCCTTTTCATAATCGAACCCGACCTCTTTGAGGTCTTCCGGCGTGTAAACAGGTTTGACCTCAATGCCTGACTGGAGAATCACCTGCTTTATGGCATCTTTTTCGTCCTTGATGTATGTGGCAACACCCATAATCGAATCACCTCGTTTTCCTGCTTAGTACGCTTTTTCGTAAGCATGTCCACAAAACACAGCCGTTATATTGCTTTTATTTCCTTCGTGTTCTTCGTGTACTTCGTGGCGGGTTACGCTCCAGAAAGCTTCACAAGCTCCGGCATCAGTTCCCAGAGACGTTGTTCCGGATGAACGTCACCATTTCCTCGAACGGCGTTCCTCCGGGAAACACTCCGGCCACCCCTATCTCCTCCAGAATCGGGATGTCCCGGTTCGGGATAACCCCGCCCACGACCGTGAGCATGTCGTCAACACCCTTTTCCTTGAAGAGATCCATGAGTTTCCTGCAGATGGGCACATGGGCCCCCGACATAATGGAAAGCCCGACCACGTCCACGTCTTCCTGAACCGCCTGCTCGGCGATGCTCTGCACGGTCTGGTGAAGCCCTGTGTAAACGACTTCCATCCCCGCGTCCTTCAGGGCATGTGCGACGACCTTTGCCCCTCGATCGTGTCCGTCCAGGCCCGGCTTGGCCAGTAGAACCCTGATTTTTCTCTCCGGTGTCATGTCTTCTCACTCCCTTTGGGCGGCCGGTTCTTTCCCTCATTACAGGCCCGCCGCTTCGGCCGCACCGGCAGACCCTTCTTCGGCCAGGTAACCGCTCGCATAAAACCTCGAGCTTCTTCGGACCCCAGGGGCGGGAGACCGCCTCGGCGGCCGGAGGTAAGGCTCATTCGGAACAACTGGACGGCCCGGCGTCCCTGAAATCATATCGCAGGACCACCTCCTGCCCTCTCAGGATGTGCTCCCGCACCAAATTTTCAACACCTTGCCCGTCCCGCTTCCGAATATAGGTCAGCATGAGCCTGTGGTCGTCGTTGCTGATTCGGGCCCACTCCTCGGTCTTGAGGAGCATCTGCCTGAAACGGAAGATCTGGTCCCTGAGATCGTTTATCATCCTGATCAGGCGGGGGCTTCGGCTCAAGGCGTACAGGAGGTCGTGAAACTCAGTGTTTATGCGCAGAAGGGGATCGAGGTCCCCGCGGTCCATGCAGGCTTGATATTCCCGGATCTTGCGGTCCAGAGGGACCAGCTCCTTTTCTTCATGCTTTTCAGCGGCCATGCGGGCGGCATAGCTCTCGAGCACGCCTCGAATTCCAAAGGTCTCCTTCACATCCTCCCGGGTCAACCCGGCCACGAAGAATCCGCCTGAGGGCCCCTGTTTCACCAGGTTTTCCCGTTCCAGCTTATGGATGCCTTCGCGCACCGGCGTCCGGCTGATCCCCAGGACACCGGCCAGACGGCTTTCCACCAGCCGGCTGCCCGGAGCCAGTTCCCCGCGAAGGATGGCCTGCCTCAGCCGCCGGTATACGTCCTGCCCGAGGGAACGCCGCTCGGGCAAGGATTCGAGCCCGCTGAATGAAACGTTTCTTGATTGCATCTGTTCTAAGGCGGGCCCTTGCCCGCAACCCAAAGCCAATGAGCACTGGCGCGAAGAATGAGCGTCCTGTTTGTTTCTTCGGGATCGAAATCGCTATCGGTAT
>JAWLEX010000090.1:0-12520 GCA_041685835.1 Desulfatiglandales bacterium | reverse complement strand
GGAGATCCATGGGTTTATCCGGCCCTGCTATTCCGCGCTTAGGCGCGGATATGACCCGGAGGCGCCGCAGTCCGGGATCAGCGCCTCTTTGAGGTCACGAATGAGGGGCTCGGGAGGCACGGCCCCGAATACGCCGGACCCGGCCCCGCCGGCCGGATCCACCCCCCGGAGAAACACGTAATACACCCCCCCGAAATGCGTGGAGTACTCATAGCCTTTGATCCTGAGGGAAAGGTATCGATCCAGGGCCAGGGTGTACAGCAGGTACTGCAGGGAGTAAAGCCCTTCCATCATGGCGGAGGCGATCCGCCCGGGGCTGTAGTCGTCCATTGCCGGGCCCAGGTCATTGGATTTCCAGTCCACGATGTACCATTGATCCTGGAATCTAAAGACCAGGTCCACAAACCCCCGCATGAAGCCGTGGACCGGTGAGAACCGGAGCCCCCCGATCCGTTCGGGCAGGGGTCCGGAAAGGGCGGGGCCTGTGTGGGGGATCAGGACCTCTTTCAAGAGACCCGGTGATACGCGGTTTATGGGGAAGAAGAAAGACAGCTCGTTCATCCGGTTGTCCATGGAAATGCAATTGAGACGAAGGCCCTCCCGCTCCGGGTCCAGGGGCGTGGAGATCACGTCAAACACCATGCGGCTTACTGCCTCTTCCCAGGCCGGGTCAAACCCGTAGTCTTTGAGCGTCGCCGGGATCATTGCGGAAAGTACGGACGGGTCCGGGTTCATGAAGTCCAGGGATTCCATAATGGAGTGAAGACAGGTCCCGGAGCGGGGCCCTGCGGGGAAACCATATAGACCGGAGGGCCTCCCGTCGTCCGGGGGCGTGTGGGCCGTCCCATGATCAAGCCCGGGGAAAAAAACCGGTTCAAAGTCGTAGTCCGGGGTTTCCATGGCGTGCCGCCGGTTCGAGGTGAGGGAGGAAAAGCTGGCAATACCCCAGGACCGGTCGATTCGACCGCCAAAGCTCCTGGCACGCAGGTCCGGAGGGGTTTCGAACCTGAGGGGTGGAAGGCTCCCGGTCCCGCCGGGAATCGGCGCAAGATGAATGGACCCGTTTGAGGCGTGCTCCAGGGCCTCCAGGTCGGAACGCATGCCGTGCGCTTCGAGCTCGGCGAAACGCGAGGCGCACGCCTGCACGGGTGTTGCCCCGGGTTCCAGCCGCCGTGTGTGGAACAGGTAGGCCGGGGCCGAGGTGCCGGCCTTGTTGAAGCGGCCCCAGACCGTGTAACAGCGGTTTCGGGCCCGGGTGAAGGCCACGTAGAGGATCCGGAGGTTCTCGGAAAGGTTTTCCAGTTCGGCCAGGCCGATGTGAAGCTCCCGCTCCTCCGGGGGGGAGCCGAGATCGATGGTCAGCCTGACCCCGTCGTCCCTGCCGTGAAAGGCGACCGGGCCTTTCGGGTCGCGGACGTTTGCCCCTTCCCATACAAAAGGGCAGAAGACCACGGGGTATTCCAGCCCCTTGCTCTTGTGGATCGTCACCAGCTTGACCACGTTACGGTCGCTCTCCAGGCGAAGGGGTTGTTCCTCGGTCCCCCGGGTCCGTGGATCGCGTTGCTCGAGGAGCCACTTGACCAGCCCTTCCATTCCAAGGCCCCGCTCTGTTTCGGCCTGGTGAAGGACCTCGGAGAGGTGCAGCAGGTTGGTCGCCCTACGCTCGCCGTCGTGCAGCGCCATGAGCCTTGTGAGCACGGATTCCCGGCGCAGCAGGTCCCTGAACGCCTGAAAAAACCCCCTTTCGCTCCAGGCCTCGTGATACGCGCGGAACCTCATCATCAAGGCCTCCCTCAGGGAGTCGTCCGATGACAGGGCCTCCAGGGCCGGGCCGTCCGAGCCCAGAACGACCGTGCTCAGGGCGGCCCTGAGCATGCCTTCCTGCTCCGGCCCGGCCATGGCGCTCAGGATTCCCGCCATCTCCCGGGCCTCTTCGGTCTCGAACAGGCTGCTGGTGGTGTACAGGACGGAGGCCACATTCCGGCGGGCCATGGCCTGCTGCATGATCCGGGCCTCGTCGTTGGTGCGGAGCAGTATGGCGATGTCCCCTTCCCGAAGGGGGGCATCGCCGATCAAGGCGTCCCCCGAGCGTCCCGCTTCCACCAGGCGTGCGACTTCAGAGGCGACGGCATCGGGGATCAGGTCCCGGCCCGTTGTTTTGGTGATCTTTCCGCTCGACCCTTCCGCCTCTTCCGCCTGGGCGAGCCAGATCCGAAAGGGCGGTTCGCTTTTCCCGTTCAGCCTGAGGGCGGGGATTTCCCTGTCCCCGCCGGCCGGCTCCACATCGTGAAAAGGTATTTCATGGAGGGCGAAGGGGTTGTCGTGGTCAAGAAACAGCGTGTTGACGGCCTTTACCAGGCCCGGCTCCGAACGGTAGTTCCTGGGGAGGGTGTAGCGCCGGTTCGCTTCCCGCGAGGCCTCCATGTAGGCGAACACGTCCGCCCCGCGAAAGCCGTAGATGGCCTGCTTGGGGTCTCCTATGAGAAAGAGCGGCGAGCGGCCGCCCCCGAACAGGCGTTTGAAGATACCGTACTGCACGGGGTCGGTGTCCTGGAATTCATCGATGAGGGCCGCACCGTAGCGCGACTGGAGGGCGGCCGCGAGCAGGTCGCCCCTTGTGCCGGAGAGGGCCTCCAGGACGTTTCGGAGGAGGTCGTCGAAGGACAGGACGTTTCGAGAGGACTTCCTTTGCCGGAGCCCTGTGTCGAGTTCGTGGAACAGGCGGACCTTGAGGCCCAGAATCCTTTGGTCGAAGGCCTGGGACAGGGACTCCCGGCACTGGAGAAGGTTTTCACACAGATCGAAAAAGCGGTGCCCGGGTGGTGAGTGATTCTTCCTGGTCCCTTGTAAAATGCGGGATGCGGCGAATTTCTCGAACCCCTGAAAGAGCAGGGGGTCGGAGCGGCCCAGAACCATGTGGGCGTCCATGGACCGGATCAACTCCGTAACTGTGTCAGTACGGTACCTGTTCCGGTTGAGCGCCTTGCTGTCCAGCAGGATCCTTGAAACCTCCTCGCGCGACCCGGCCCAGGCCCCGGCGGTCCGGTCAAAGGCCTCCTGGTATTGGTCCTCCTCATGAGTGGTATCCCGGACCCCGGCCCGGGGAACGACGTGCGGTTCGAGGAAACCCACGGCAATAGAGGAAAGGGCCAGGAGGGCGTCAGGTGTGAGCCCGTGGGCCAGGGCGTACATGGCAAAGAGGTGCGATGCCGTGGAGACCTCCCGCCGCCAGAAATCTTCGATCACCTCCCGTTGGAGGGCCTTGACATCCAAGAGGAGCCCCGTGTCAAAAGGCGCCCCGCTCTCAAAGGCGTGCTCGGCCAGGACCCTCATGCAAAAACCGTGAATAGTGAAGACAGCGGCCCGGTCGAAGTCCCGAAGGGCCTGGCCGACCATTCGGCGGACCCGGTCTTTTCGCCCGGTCCTGGAGGCCAGTGCCTCGAGGAACGGGTCTTGGGCCGGCTTCCCGGAAAAGGCATCCATGGCGCTTCGAAGGCCGGCGCGGACCCTTTCCTTGAGCTCGTTGGTTGCGGCCTCCGTGAATGTCACGGTGAGGATGCGGTCCACGGGCAGGCCTTTTTCAACGACCAGGCGGATGAAGAGGGCGGTCAGGGTGTAGGTCTTGCCTGTGCCGGCGCTCGCTTCGATCAGGTTTGTTCCCTCGAGAGGGGAGTGCAGAATGTCAAAGGGGTCGTAGCCTTGCATGGGCTGATCCGCGTGCGGCACTCAGGCCGGTTTCCTTTCGCTGGTGATTATGGGGGCCAGTATTTCCAGGGAAGTGCGGCAAAACGCCTCGGTCCCGATCGGATCAAGGCCCCGGAAGCAGAGGTTCATGTATGGATCCTCTCTTTCCCCCCTGGAAAAGCGGCTTCCCTCCCAGGCCTGCCGGGCCTTCAAAGCGGCTGTTTGCCCGTTTGAATCCCCGCTGTGCGCGGCACGGGCATAGGCCCAGGACGTGTCCGGGAAGAAGGGGAGGGGGCGGCGGAGTCCTTCCCTGTACAAAAGGAGCAGGTCCAGCAGGGCGGCTTCCGCTCCGCTCACCGGGCCGAAACATACGCCGGTCCATCGGGCTTTTGCGGCTTGCCCGCTCAGCCCGATGATTACGCTTTGTGCGGCCTCGGGCGGCACGGCGCAGGCGGCGTTCATTACCAGGTGGCGGATCCAGCCGTTCAGGCGGTCCTTTGTCTTGAGGGAGGCGAAGCGTCGATGCGCCAGGCCGGAAGAGGGGGAAACGTCCAGGCTCCCTGTGAGGCGAAACCCCCCGATCTCGAGATCCACGGCCACGTGTTCCACGGGGTCACCGGGCATGAAGGACTCGGTCTGTTCCACGAAGGCCGAGGCTTCCCGGGCCAACTGTTCGAAAAGGACCTTTCCCGCGGCGCCGTGAGGGACGGCGCCCGAGGCCCTGGCCGGCTCGTATCCCTTGAAGGGGTCTTCCCCCTTGCGGCAGAGCTCCATCAGGTCCCGGCCCAGCGTGTACCTCTCCAGCCCCTCGATGGAGAAGGGTTCCCTGTCTTCAGGCAGGCCCTCGGGTTCTTCCAGGGCCACGCCCAGCCGGCGCCTCAGGAGGAACTCCGACGGGTTCCTGAAGAACCGGACCAGGTCCTCCAGGTCCACATCGCTCCATTCGGGTCCGGGCTCGGAGAGGTCTTCAGGGAAGAACGGCGGAAGTTCCCGCTGCTCAGCCAAAAGGGCCCTGGCGGCGCGGAGGTTTTCCTCCGAGTAAGAGTAAAGGCGGTCGTTTTTTCCGAGGAAGTACTCCGGGTTGAAAGGTTGGAGTAGGTGCCGGACAACGATTTTGTCCAGGATGGATTCACCCGGCGTCTCAAACCCGTTCTGGATGACTTCCAGCAGTTCGGTCACAAGGGGGGACGGGGGAACGGCGGTGTTGTCCTGGAGGCTCTGGCCGGCGTAGCTCAAGTGAAGGTGGTCCCGGGCCGAGAGGACCATTTCGAGGAAGAGGTAGCGGTCGTCTTTTCTTCGGGAGCGGTCGCCGGCCCTGGGATGCCTGGCTATCAGGTCGAATTCCGGGGCGCGGCGGGTCCTGGGAAAGGCGTCGCCGTCCAGGCCCAGACAGCAGATGACCCGGAACGGGATGCTTCTCATGGGGAGCATGGCGCAGAATGTGAGCCCCCCGGTCATGAATCCGAACCCGAACCCTTCCCGCTCGAACCGCCGGCCCAGGAACCATTTTACCACGTCGAGATGGAGTTCCCGGGCAACGCCCGGTCCGCCGGGGCCGGAGGCCTCGATGAGTTCGTTTATGGCCCGCCTGAGCGTGTCAGCCTCCCGTTCCGTGTCTTCGTCAGGCTCAAAGAAACGCTCCAGGATCCGGTTCAGGGTGCGGCCCCACTCTTCCGGAGGCCGCCGGCGGTCGAGCTGCGGCAGGATTTCGTACAGGGCGGAGGTGAAATCCAGCAGCTTTTCGAGGACGTCCGCATGGCCGCCCTCCACCTGGTCAAAGGGCAGAATGCCGGCAAAGGTGTTTCGCTCCCGGCCCGCCATGGCGTACCCCAGGAGCAGGCGATGAAGCCCGGCAGACCAGGTGTTCTCTTCAAAGGGCGGAAGCCCCATTCCGGTGCGGTCCCGGGCGTCCAGCCCCCACCGTATTCCGGTCCTGACGGCCCAGGTCCGGACGAGATCCAGGTCATTTTCGGAGAGGTGGAAGCGCCTGAGGATCGAGGGGGATTCCAGCACCGCCAGGACCCTGGACAGGGCGAATCGCTCGCGGCCCAGCTCGAGGAGAGACATGAAGGCCGTAATGAGCCGGCTTTCCCTTCCAATGCTCCGATCCGCTATGCTGTACGGGATCCGCCGCCCGTCCGCCGCGGGGGCGTCGAACACGGCCCGGATGAAAGGGGCGTAGCCTTCGATGTCCGGCATGGTCACGAGCACGTCGGCGGGGCCCAGTCCGGGGTCGCGTTCGAACAACTCCAGGAGCCGGTCCCTCAAGACCTCCGCCTCCCTGAGCGGGCTGTGGCAGGAATGGACGCGGATGGAGTCCTCTCCCGGCGGAACGGTCCTCTTTTCTCCAAAGCCCCCCGGGTCCCTGAGAAAGAGGATGTCCGACTGGAGGGCGTGGAGCAGGGAGCCCTCTCCGGGATCCACGAACAACTCCTGCTCTTCTACGGGATAGTCGTGGATCATCTCGAAGAAGTCCCGTCCCATCATGCCTGTGGAGGCCAGAAGAGGATGCCCCTTTTCCAGGTGAAGGTCCGAGGCCTCGACCCGGTCCGATGCATGTGACGCGGCCCGGGAGATGTCCCGGTCGCTCACGATGTCCCCCCAGTACTCGCGGCACGGATTCATGACGAACAGGTTCACCGGCACGAAGCGGGCCACGGCCGCCAGCATGTCCATGTGAAACCGGGGCAGGGCCGGTATGCCGAAGACGGAAACCCTCTCCGGCAGCAGCCGGGCGGCCCCGGGCGCCTCGAGCGCCTTGATGACCGCGCCGGCCCGGGCCGCTCTATGTCCCGCCCGGGGCAGTTCCTGAACAAGCTCCCTCCACAGCGACGCCTGCCAGCCGGCGTCTTCCCCTCGTTCCCAGCGGGCGATCATGCCGGGGCGATATACAAGGTATTGATCCAGGGTGTCGGCCATGCGTTCTGCGAGCTGAAAGCGCCTGAGGCCTCTGGTGTCCCCCGCAAGGTATTCCCGGACGTCGCTGAATTCAGGGCGGTGTGCCAGGCCGTCGAGAAGCCGCAGTATACGCCAGCTCATCCATCTCGGTTCAAAGGAAGGGGAGAGAGAGGGGGCGCCGAAGACCCTGCGGTCAATGTCTTCCACAAAACGGTTCGGAAACGGAAATATGATGTTGGCGCAGATCCCGTGCCTCCGGGCCAGCTCCAGGGAGACCCAGTGCTCCATCCCCTTGCTCTGGACCACGATGACTTCCGCATCCATGGGCGACGACAGGGGCTCTCGAAGCACATGCGAGAGCATATCCACGAGGGTTTCGAGGCGGTTTCCCGTGTAGACACGAAGGGCGCACATGAGAATCAAGCCTTCATGTATGAAATGTTCCAATCATTCCAGGAAGATTGCCGGTCGTTCCCGGTCCATCAGGCGATAACGGATCAACCACGCCCGGGGCCTCGTGGAGAAAGGCCTTCCGGCACCTTTCTACACTTTCGGCGCGTTGTTTTCAAGCGGTGCGACAAGGAGATTTTCCAGTGGTAATTATACCTGCTTTGCAGGGGAAAAAGCGGGTTTGAAACTATTCCGGTTTTATGTAATCTTAGACGAAAAAACCAACGGGGCGCCCCATCGCCCTGTTTGCGGATCAGAGGGTACACCAATGAGCGCGATTGCGCGAAACGCCATGCCGATCATCGCCTTTTGCGAGGAGTGCGGGGCCAGGCTTCAACTGACGCCCGAGGAGGTAGCTCGAGCCCCCGGATACATCCACTGCCGGACATGCAGCGAGGTCATCAAGATAGCCCAACCCAAGAAGCTGTTGAATGACCTGGAGCTTCGTCTCGGGGGAAAGGTCGTTAATATGGACCCTGCCCGTCCCATCCTTACCATGGGACGAAAGCGGCACAATGACATCATAATTCAGGGTCCAAAGATTTCCCGTACCCACTCCACCGTTGTATATCTGGATGGGCGCTACACGCTGTTCGATCTCAGCATGAACGGGACCTTTGTCAGGTTTGACAGCGGCGAGGAGGTCGTCCTGAGAAAGAACAGGATAGACCTTTACGGTTGCGGCCTGATCGGCCTGGGCAAGAGCCTCCCTTCAAACCTCGGAGAGAGGATCTTTTTCAAAGTCAAAAACGGTTGATACCGCCGCGCGCCCCGGCTTACATGAGGGCGTGGATGTTCCTTACGCGGGTGGCCATATCCGTCAGGTCCGCGGAGAGGGTTTCCAGGAAGGCATCAGCGTTCGGCGTGCGCACCTTCTGAAAGGCGAGGGCGATTCCGGCGAAGTTTACGTCCAGGGATATGTTATCGATTTCGAACGGTTCCTTGTGGAGCAGCCTTATTGTCCTCTTGAGGGCCAGTTTGGCGTCCCCGAGCGGCGTCAGGGGAAGGAGCGCAACCAACTGGTTCTTTTGAGGCGTCCCCACCAGGTCCGTGTCCCGTAAGATCGTGGCGAGCCTGTAAAGGGCCCGGTCCAGGAGTTCTCGTGCAGGGATCTTCTTGCCCGGCCGCCGTTCCTTGAATTTGGCCCTGACAACGGTGAAGGCAAGCGCTGAAAAGGGGATTTCATATCTGGCGGCCTTGCTGATCTCTTTTTCGATGAAGAGCTTCAGGCTGGCCTGATCGAGGACCCCGGGCGGCATTTCTCGATGGGCTTCTTTTTCCAGGCGAACCTGTTTGCAGCGCTCGATCTCGGCATAGATCTGACCGAAATCATCGTCGTCCACCAGCCCGGCATCCACACTCCGCCTGACGTCCTTCAGGAGATCACTGAACTCGTTTCTTTCACTGATGCTTCGCTCGAGTGTCTCGAGCAGGGTCAGGTGCTCGACCTGGCCGGTCCCGCCTTCAATATTGGTCTTGCCTCCTGTGCCGGTTGAGCGGACGAAGTCCAGTTTGATCCCTTCCACGATGGAGTCCAGACGCTCGTTGAGCTTGTTTTCGATACGGGCCAGGAAATCTTCCTGCACGTCCATTTCCCTGAGATGCCGGACCAGTCCGGATTCCACCCCCGTAATCACGCTGCGAAGGTGGTCCTCGTCCTTAACGCCGTCTCCGGACGCCATATCCCGGCCCATGCCGGCGCCCAGGCGCTCCACATACTCCACCAGGACCTCGGTCAGGGAGTGCTCGTCCTGCGTGCCCTTTCGAATTTCAGAGGCGAGGGCCATGAGCTCGGCTGCCTTTTGGGGGTCCTTCTTTATCTCCTCGATGAGGTCGTCACCGTCCAGGCCCGCCTGTTCTGCGGAATCCTGGAGAATCCGGGAGATGCCTTCGTCCTGGATCTCGCGGCCGAGGTCCTTGATGAGCTGGAGGTAGTCCGCCAGGGGCATGCCTGCTTCGAGAAGAACGGACTTGATCTTGGGCAGGAGGCGTTTGAGTTCATCAGGGTCCGGGATGAGGCGCCGCAGGATATGCGCCATTCGCTGGGAGGAGACGTTTCCCTGGCTGTATTCATCCTTCACGATCTGAAGGAAGACCCGGTCCGTGAGGTCGTTGGCCTTTTCAAGAATGGCCTGCTCGTTATCGTAGGCAATGCCCAGGGCCTTCTGAGACTCGATCCCCTGAATGAGTTCGGTCTTCATCTGAAAGACGGCCATGGCCAGTTCTTGGATGTCGACCTCACCTTCTCCTGAGAAGGTTTTCTCGATTTCGACGCTGATGAGGTCCAACTGGTGGGCCAGGACCGTTCCGTGACGCCCCGCGCCTGCTCCCGGGGCGCCCTCGGGCCCGGCCGTGCCTGCGGCGCCCGGGGCTTCGCCTCCTGCACCGGCTTCTGCCTTTACCGAGGCAAGATCGTTGTAGATCATGCTTTTCGAGGTGCCGGCGGGGTTCTTCATCAGGCTTCCAACCGATAAGGTCTTTTCGAGTTCATCGGTGAGCACGTTTTTGAGAAGGGCGTCCAGAAACATCTTCTTGGACTTTTGTTCCGCCTCCAGTGACATCTCCGGGGTCAATTTCTTGAGGGCGTCGCGGGAAACCACTTCATCGTCACTGGTGACCTTCTGGTAGAAAACATGGTTCAGCCTGATGTTTCGAATCCCCTTTTTTTCGATTACCTTGATCATGGAGTCTGCAGTGGGGAACTGCTGGAGGGAGTTGAGGACCTCCATGAAACGGCGCAACTCACTTTTACGAAGGCCTTGATAGAACGATATCGACTGAATCCCCGCTTTTTTGAAGTGGTTGACCAGCCGGGCCACATTGATGCGAGGGTCCAGGGGCTCTTCATCGATGAAGAACCGTCCCTGGCTCATGATGAAGACGAGGGGCGACATCCGCTGCATAAGCTCGTCGGCCACTGAGAAAAAAGACTCCAGCGCATCCTTGAAATAGGGATGGTCGGACTTATACATAGTCGCCCGGTTCAAGAAAAGAGACAAGGATCGGCCGAACTGGGCCAGTTGGTTTTTGTAGCGTTTAGAGTCCCGCAAAACGATCCCTTATGGCTCCCCCCGGGAAAGGCGTTCCCGGCAGGCATGCAGGTGTTCGGTGAACTCCCGGCAGTCGGCAAACCGGTTGTCGGGCCTGAAGGCGGTGGCCTTCATCACGATCCGTTCCAGTTCTTCGTTGACGGCCGGGTTGATCTTTGAGGGGGGTTGCAGGAAGAACTTGTCCTTCATCTCGATCTTTTTCTTCATCAGGTCCCGCTTGGTGTCATGAGGGGGCAGTGGAAGCCTGGAAGTGAGAAGCTCGAACAGAAGAACGCCGGTGGAGTAAATGTCGGCCCGTCCGTCCAGGTCGGTCGTCACGATCTGTTCGGGCGCCATGTAGACAGGCGTCCCCTGAATCGCACGTAACGAGCCGTCTTCCCGGGTGATGTTGGCTATGCCGAAGTCGGTTATCATGGGGCGGCCGGAATCTTTCTCCACGAGGATGTTGGCGGGCTTGACATCCCGGTGGATGATGTCCTGCCGGTGGGCGTGTTCCAGTGCGTCAAGGACGCGGAGTACGATGTCCAGGCTTGTCTCGAGGGGTAGAAACCGCCTGGAAGGGACGACATGGCGGCGGATCCGCATGATCAGATCGGACAAAGGGCGGCCCTGGATAAGCTGCATTGTAAAAAAGAGGAACTCATCGGTCTCACCCACCTCGTAGATGGGCACAATGTTCGGATGAGACAGGATTGCGGCGGTCTCCGCCTCCTGGCGAAAGCTTGCCGCCGCCTCAAGAGACATATCCGACTTGGGAAGGATCTTCACGGCGATCTGGCGTTTGAGCGTACGCTGGAAGGCCACGAAGACAACAGCCATCCCTCCCCGGGCGAGCTCCCTGAGCAGCGTGGAAGTGCCGACTTCGAGGCCTACGAGGTGATCGAAGTTTGCCGTGAGAATGCTTTTTCGTTTCTGATTCATTTCACCGTGGGTTGCGGGCGTACAACCTTTTGCATGATAAGAAACAGGTTGAATCATGTCAACTTCAAAACCCTTCACAGTATTTTGCTGGAATCGATAAAAACAAAATAAATTATATTAAGAATTCTATAGTAATACTATAAAAAGCTAAAAAGGGGTCTATATAGGACAGTAAGGAGCCTTTTTGGCTTCCCAAAGAGGTTTTGATCCCAGGGTCCCGCAAAATACCGGCATGCAAAGGCATGCAAGGACTCCAAGGAAATTACTTATATGGACTTAAGAAGCAGGTTGGAGGGAGACGCCTCGATGGCCTTGTTGAACTCGCCGAGGCTTTGGGACAACCGCTCCATAGCCTCGGTTCGGGCGACCGGGATATCATCGTTTCCCCGGTGATCAAGGGCGTCCAGGACGGACTTGATCGTCAGGCTGTCAGGGTCCCTTGCCGGCTGATATCCTGTGTCGGGGATTCCGTCCGGGCAGGCCTCGGACAGGACCCCGGCGTCCACAAGGTCATACAGCAACTGGTTTACAAGGCGTATGGGGATCTCCAGGTGATGGGATATTTGTATGGCCGTCCAGGGTGGTGCGCCTTTGGAGAAGTTTTTCACTATAAGGTGGACGATTCTCAGGGAAAGAAGGGTCCTGAAGGCCTGGCTGGCATTGTCGGAGTCCTGCTCGAATTCGTAACTGTCCACATTTTGGTGAGCAAAGGAGACCTCGGCTCCGAAGAGCACGATCAGCCAGCTCACCTGCAGCCAGAGGAAGAACAGGGGCAGCGCGGCGAAGCTGCCGTAAATTGCGTTGTACCGGGTCACGTTGACCTGGAAAAGGATGTAGACCCACTGAAAGAGGTGATAGGCCGTACCCGCGATAATGCCGGCCACGAGGGCTGAAGTGAACCGAACCCGGCTGTTGGGCATGAACATGTACACAAAGGTGAACAGAACCCACATGACGCAGTACGGTAAGAAAGTGAGGAGAACGGAAATCAGGGGGCCCAGGGCTTCCAGAAGGGAGACCCTCTCGGTAGCCTGCCTCACGCCGCTTGCGATGATGATGGTGGCCCCGCTCGACATGAGGAACAGCACCGGGCAGATGAGTATCATGGAGAGGTAGTCCGTGATCTTTCTAGCCAGGGTTCGAGATTTCTTTATGCCCCAGATGTCGTTGAAGGCGTTCTCGATGTGAGAAAGGATCTTTATGATCGTATAGAACAGGATTACAATGCCTATGCCGGCCACCAGACCGCCTTTGACGTTATCAAGCAGGGCGTGGGAAAAGTCGATGATCTTGAGGGCTACCTCCTCCTGTCCTGTGAGGCGTTCGAGAAGGATTTCCCGGAGGTTTTTCTCGAATCCGAATCCCTTGGCGACTCCGAAGATCATGGCGAGCACGGGCACTATCGACAGGAGGGAGTAGAAGGTCAGGGCGGAGGCCCTGAGCTGGCAGCGGTCTTCTGCCAGACCGCGGAATGTAAGTATGATTATACGGAGGAGGCGGATGAGAAAGGAGCGGGG
>JAWLEX010000089.1:0-12640 GCA_041685835.1 Desulfatiglandales bacterium | reverse complement strand
GCTTGTGCGGCGTACTTCAGTACGCCTCCGCGCAACCTCTTGATTTCCTTGATCTTGACAAAAAATCCTCATTTCTGAATTGGAAACTTGCCAGTGCCGAAAAAGCGTTTCTGGATGAGCACTATTTATCTTTTTCCGGAATTGTGAAATAATTACAGATTGTATGGGCGAAGGGCCTGTTTATCTTATCCATTCCGTCCTTCCCTCTCCCTTTGTGAGAGGATGCAGGGGTGCAGAACCATGGCTGAAACGGCGAGAAATTATTCCGGCGAGGACAGGGTCACCTATTATAAGGCCCTGAACGACATCGCGAACCAGATTCATTCCGCCCGGGACATCAACGAGATCCTCATCAACCTGAAAGAGCAGATCCTGACCCTCTTCGATGCCGACAGGATTACGATTTACGTGGTAGACGGAAAACGCAAGGAGGTTTACTCCAGGTTCAAGGCGGGAGACCTGCCCGGCGAGATCCGGGTCCCCATCGACAACAGCAGCATTGCAGGGTACACGGCCAACAATGCGCAGATTTCAAATATTATCAATGCGTATGACGAACGTGAACTGGCCATGATCAACAAGGACCTCACATTCGACAAACGTTGGGACGAGCAAAGCGGTTACGTCACGAAACAGATCCTTTCCGTCCCCATATTTTACAAAAAGTATGTGATAGGAGCGCTCCAGCTCGTCAACAAAAGGACCGGAGACCGCTTCACCCTTGACGACCAGAATTCAGCCATAGAAATGGCCAAGGTCCTGGGAATCGCCTTCTTCAACCAGCGAAAGCTCAGCCAGCGCGCCACCAAGCGGACCAGGTTCGACTACCTGATCAACAACAACATCATCACGGACAAGGAGCTCTCCGACGCCGTTACCATGAGCCGGGAAAGAAAGATTCCCATGGAATCCGTTCTGATGCAGGAAATGAGCGTCAAGAAAGAGCACATAGGCCATTCCCTGGCCGAGTATTACAACTGCGAATATGTCCCCTTTGATGACGGCTTCCCCATCCCGGGAGATCTGCTGACCCGCCTCAAACGAATCTACCTGAAACGTAACCTGTGGGTCCCACTTGAACGCAGGGACGGAAAGGTCAAGATCCTTCTGGACAATCCCCAGAGGCTCGACAAGATCGACAGTGTCAAGTCCCTGATTCCGGCGGAGAAATATGAATTCGCCGTCGGCCTCCGGGAAGACATCATCCAGTTCCTGGACTATTTCTACGGAGTATCGGATACCAGAAGTGAAGATGAAGGCTCCATCGACGACATCATAGGGAGGCTGGAACCGGGAGAGGATGAAATCGAGTTCGAAGACAGCGTGGACATGATCACAGAGGACGACAGCGCCATCGTCAAGCTCGTAAACAAGATCATCACCGACGCCCACAAGAAAAACAGCTCGGACATTCATATAGAACCCTATCCCGGCAAGCTTGGGGCGGAAATCCGCCTGCGCATAGACGGGGCCTGCCAGGTCTACCAGACGGTCCCGGCCCACTACAAGAAGGCCGTGGCCTCCCGGATAAAAATCATGTCCGATCTCGACATATCGGAGCGCCGAAAGCCCCAGGACGGAAAGATCAAGTTCAAGAAATTCGCTCCCCTGGACATCGAATTGCGTGTGGCCACCATTCCCACGGTGGGCGGGGAGGAGGACGTGGTCATGCGAATCCTGGCGGCCGGGGAGCCGATTGCTCTTTCCAAAATGGGCGTGGGTGAGCGGGACTACAACATGCTTCTGGAGTGCATTACCAAGCCTTACGGCATCTTCCTGGTGGTGGGTCCCACTGGAAGCGGAAAGACGACCACCCTCCACTCGGCCCTTGCCCACATCAACAAAAAGGAAACCAAGATCTGGACCGCGGAGGACCCGGTGGAGATCACGCAGCGGGGACTCAGGCAGGTCCAGGTGCTGCCCAAGATCGGCTTCGATTTCTCCGCGGCCATGCGGGCCTTCCTGCGGGCAGATCCGGACGTGATCATGGTGGGTGAGATGCGCGACCACGAGACCGTTTCAACGGGCATCGAGGCCTCCCTCACCGGCCACCTGGTCTTCAGCACCCTTCACACCAACAGCGCCCCCGAGACCATCACCCGCCTCCTGGACATGGGCATGGATCCATTCAACTTTGCAGACGCCCTGCTCGGGGTCCTGGCCCAGCGCCTGGTGAGGACCCTGTGCAAAGACTGCAAGGAGCCCTATCACCCGGGCCGCGATGAATACGATCATCTCGTACGCGCCTACGCAGAGAATTTCGAGGCCCTGGGATTTCCCTACTCGGAAGAATTGACCCTGTACCGGGCCAAGGGCTGCGACAAGTGCGGAAACAGCGGCTACAGGGGACGAACGGCCATCATGGAGCTGCTTTTCGCGTCTGACGATCAGAAGGCGCTCATCCAGGGCCGGGCCAAGATGGAGGATATCCGCACCCAGGCCGTTAAGGACGGCATGACCACCCTGATGCAGGACGGGATTCGAAAGGTCTTCTTGGGGGTCACCGACTTTGCACAGGTCCGCAAGGTCTGCATCAAGTAGGAAGGAGGCCGAATGGGACAACTAGACGGAAAAACCGCCCTCATCACCGGCGCATCCTCCGGGATCGGCCGAGCATGCGCGGAGGTGTTCGCCGGGGAAGGCGCCTCCCTGATCCTTTCGGCCAGGCGAAAAGACCGCATCGAAAGGCTCTCCTCATCGCTTGAACGAAGGCACAAAATCCGGGCCCTTCCGATGGTCCTGGACGTCCGCGACCGTGAAGCCGTGAAAGAGGCCGTTCTAACCCTTTCACAGCCCTGGTCAAAAATCGACATCCTGGTCAACAACGCCGGCCTGAGCAGGGGACTCGAGCCTGTTCACGAAGGACGGATCGACGACTGGGAGGAGATGATAGACACTAACCTCAAGGGGCTTCTTTACGTGAGCAGGGCTGTCCTTCCGGGCATGGTCAAGCGCCGGAAAGGGCACATCGTGAACCTGGGCTCCGTGGCCGGACACGAGGTCTATCCCGGAGGAAACGTCTACTGCGCCTCCAAGCATGCGGTGGACGCCGTCACCAAAGGTATGCTGATGGACCTGGTGGACACGCCGATACGGGTGAGCACCGTGGACCCCGGGCTGGTTGAGACGGAGTTCAGCGTTGTCCGCTTTCACGGGGACCGGGAACGGGCCAGGGGCCCTTATACGGGTATGAAACCACTAAAGGGCAAGGATATTGCCGAGGTGGTATTGTTCTGCGTCACCCGCCCTGCGCACGTGAACGTGAGTCAACTCAGAATCATGCCCACGGCACAGGCCTCGGTCTCCGTGGTTCACCGCACTACACCTCGAGCCCGGCGGTGAATCCTTCGCGTATCGCCTCCAGGGCGTTCCTGGGCTCCCTGGCGTCCCCGATCGTGTAGAGTTCAGGCACCTTACCTTCCAATTCCCCGGCAAGGCGGTTCACCGGTCCGGAACCCATGGCCAGGACGATGGAATCGGCGGGGACAAGCCTCGACTCACCGTTTTTCTCTATCTCCACGCCCTGGCCGGTGAACTCCACAGCCTTGGCCTCCGTGATCACCTGGACGCCGAGACGGCGGATCTCCGCAAGTACGGTCCACCTGGTGGAAGGGCCGATATCCTGTCCGGCCTTGCTTTCCATCTCCAGTACCGTGACTTCCTTGTTTCCTCGATCGATAAGGTTTTCAAGAGTTTCCCAGCTCTCGGCGCGGTTGGCCGCAAGAAAGTGGAGGACCTCCGGGCTCAAGGTCCCCTGTTGGGCCGCAAAAAGCGCGATCTCAAGGCCCAGGGCGTTTCCGCCTACGATTACCACCCGCTTTCCGAGGGTGACGTCCTTTTCGAGCAGGTCCCACGCCGACACCACGTTGTCCCCGCCCACGCCCGGTATGTCAGGCTGTATTGGACTTGCCCCGGTAGCCACGATAACCGCGTCCGGAGCAAACGCCTTTACGTCGGCCCGTCCCATCTCCAGGCCGAGACGAACATCAACGCCCGAAGGCTCCAGGTTGGCGGCAAGGTCCTCGGCCGCCGTGACCATTTCCCCGCGTCCGGGGATGCTGCGGTTCAGGAGAAGCTGGCCGCCCAGGCGTGGTCCTTTCTCCACCAGGGTGACCGCGTGGCCTCTCTCCGCGGCGGTGACGGCGGCCTTCATGCCGGCCGGACCACCGCCGACGACCAGGAGCCTCTTGGCCTTGTCCGCCGGTGTAACGGTGATTTCGCCCTCACGCCCGGCCAGGGGGTTCACCAGGCAGCCTGCCGGGCGCATGGAAAAGATGGCGTCGAAACAGCCCTGGTTGCACGCAATGCACCGGTATATCCGGCCAGGACGGCCTTCCTCGGCCTTTTGAGGAAGGAAGGGGTCGGCGATGAGCCCCCGGGCCATGGTAACCAGATCCGCCTCTCCATGACGCAGGATCTCCTCCGCCGCGCGGGGATCGTTAACCCGGTTGCTTGCCAGCACGGGAACCGACACCGCCGACTTGATCCCCTGGGCCAGATAGGTGTAGGCCTTTCTGGGGACAAAGGTGGAAATCTGCGGGATGCGGGTCTCGTGCCACCCGCCCGTCACATTGAACAGATCCACCCCGGTCTTCTCCATCTCCGCCGCAAAGAGCCGGGATTCACGATTGGTGTTGCTTCCGTCCATGAAGTCGTTTCCGGCGATGCGCATGAGAACCGGGTAATCGGGTCCCACGGCCTGCCGCACCTTCATGGCGACTTCCCTTCCGAAACGCATGCGGTTTTCAAAGGAGCCGCCGTATTCGTCGTCACGCAGGTTGGTCAGTGGCGAAAGAAACTGGCTTATCAGGTAGCCGGCGCTGGCAAGAATCTCCACGGCATCGAAGCCCGCCTTTTTCGCGCGCACGGCCGCCTCGGCAAACCGGTCCTGGACCCCGGGGATCTCTTCCAACTCCAGTGCCCTGGGGGTCTCCCCTGTAAAACGGGACCTGACCGCTGACGCGGAAAAGGGCTTTTTCCCCCCTATCATGGCCGAGTGGGTGTAGCGGCCCGCCTGATAGAGCTGGGCCGCGATCTTGGCCCCCTCGGTCTTCACAGTGAAGGTCAGCCGGGAAAGGCCGGGGATGAACCTGTCGTCATACATGGCGATCATGCTCGCCATGCCTCCGTACTCGTCCACCGGGCAACCGCCTACGACTATCAGCCCAACGCCTCCCTTGGCCCGCAGGCCGTAGAAATCCACAAGGCGATCGGTCACCTCGCCCTCGGGCGTGTAGCCCAGGTGCATGGCCGACATGACGATACGGTTTTTGAGTTCCATACTGTTGACGGATATGGGCGAAAAAAGATTCGGAAAGCGTGTCTCCATTGATTCATACTCCTTGTATTTCGTATTCGACTCACCAGCCATGGTTAGGCACGCACACGGCCCTAAAGGGCAAATGGCTCAACCGCCGAAATCGGGGTGGACCAATTCGAACTCGTCACCGGGCTCGACCTTGGTGCCAGCGTATTCCTGGGGATAGACGAAACGCCCGTTTCGTTCCACAATGATATGTGTGTCTCCTTCTCCGTGCAACTCCACGAGGCGGGCCACGGTTGTCAGCCCGTCCACGACTTCCTCCAGGCCGTTCACCATGATCTTGAAGGTCTCATCTCTCATGCTCTTCTTCCTGCCGGACCGCAGACCGGGCAATCGGGGTTTTGTTCCACACGAACCTCCCGGAAACTCATTTCCAGGGCACGAAACAGGAGCAGCCGTCCCGCCATGGGTGCGCCGATCCCCAGGATGATCTTGATCGCTTCCAGGGCCTGAAGGGAGGCTATCACGCCGGGCATGGGGCCGGGCACACCGATCTCCCGGTCCCCGGTTCGGTCTCTTCCCGGAAACAGACACTCGAGGCACGGCGAGCGCCCGGGGAGTATGGTGATCAGCATCCCGCCGAACGCCTCCACCCCCCCGCAGACAAAGGGGATTCCTGCATCCACGGAAAATCGGTTCAAGGTCTTTCGGGTGGACAGGTTGTCCGTGGCGTCCACGATCAATGTGCAGTCGCCCATCGCCTCCCGGACGTTCTCCGGGCTCACCTGGAGGCCCACGGTCTCGATCTCTATTTCCGGGTTGAGAGCCGACAGTTTTTCGCGACCTGAGTCGATCTTCGGCCGGCCCAGATCCGACGTCCAGTGAATCAACTGCCGGTTGAGGTTGCCGGCCTCCACGCGGTCATATTCCACGAGCCTGAGGCGCCCGACTCCGGCGGCGGCGAGGTAGGAGGCCGAAATCGAGCCGAGTCCGCCGAGTCCGACTATGCAGACCCGGGCCGCCTTCAGTCGAAGCTGACCGGTCGGACCGATCTCCGGAACAATGATCTGCCGCCTGTAACGGGCCGTCTCTGCAGGTGACAGAAAGTGATCTCCGGCGTCGGCTCTGGTGTCGGCCATGATACCCGGCCCTCTCAACTTCGGGGTTCCAGAACGTCCTTCGCGGGCTCGGGCATCTTCATTTCCAGGTACAGCCCACCCAACAGATGCCTCATACCCCGGCCCCCGGGGGACCGCTCAAGGCCCTTCCTGAGGGGGCCTTCCGCGCGGTGATGCAGGCGTAGGAAATGAGAAGGCCGGCATGAAGAACATCACGCTCCGCCTCCCCGAGAAAGGAAATGATAGCATCGCCCCCATGCTTGTCAAGGGCGCCTCTCCGGACTTCGCCGGGACTCCCAACCCTGTCAGCCTGTCAACTGACAGCTTTCCCGGACACGGAGCAGGCCTTGATTAAGCTATATTAATAAGATAGTGCCCATCCAGAAACGCTTTTTGGGCACTGGCAAGTTTCCAATTCAGAAATGAGGTCGAAAAGTGACGATCGAATCAATCGTCCTCAGCACCGGGAAGGGAATCTTCACCCGCGTCCTTCGGGGCGGCCGCATCCGAGTGGGCGACCCCGTTCGCAGCTCACTCAAAACTTGACCTCCGGGGCGGTCTTAGCATCCTCCGGCACCTCGAAAAACTCGGACCTCTCGAAACCCAGCATTCCGGCCACCATGTTCGTGGGGAACCGCCTCACCTTTGTATTGAACTCACGTACGGCCTCGTTGTAACGGCGGCGTTCCACGGCGATCCGGTTCTCCGTCCCCGCCAGCTCGTCCTGAAGCCGGATAAAATTCTGATTCGCCTTGAGCTCGGGGTATCTCTCCACCACCACCATCAGCCTGGAAAGGGCCGAAGTGAGCTGATTGTTGGCATCGATCTTCTCCTCGACGCCCGATGCTCCCGCCACCTTGGAGCGGGCCTCGGTCACCTCAACGAACACCTCCCGCTCATGGGCGGCATATCCCTTAACTGTCTCCACATAGTTGGGAATGAGGTCGTAACGCCTCTGGAGCTGGTTCTCCACCTGGGCCCATGCGGCATTGACCTGTTCGTCCATTGTGACCAGGCTGTTGTAGGTGCCCTTGAGGTAAGAGAAAGGCACGGCCACGATCAGGATCAGGATCACGACCCCAATCAGAAGGGTTTTTTTGGTCCCCGTCATATCAACCTCCCCAGGAGTCCACAATCAATGCCAGCTTTCGAACAGTTTTCAGATAGGCCTTGAACAAATCCACCAGTTGATCCGCTCCGGGTTTGCTTCGTCCCTCCCGGATCGCCAGAAGCTCGTCGAACACCGCCGCGTCCAAGTCGAAGGCCCCGCAGCCGGCTCGAAGCACATCCCGCTTCGTAACGGGAATTTCCATGTCCTTCAGAAACAGCAGGGCCTCGAACAAGGCTACGAAGGCCGGGAGGGACTCTTTGATGAGCGCCTCGAGCTCCCGGACTTTTCCCCGGGTCTGCAGGAATCCTTCTCGAAGAAGGAGCAGCTTTCCCTTGATCTCCCGTTCGCACTGGAGTCGAACATGTTCGGGCTCGAACGAGAGCGCGCCCAGCACATCACGGCCGTACACGTGGGTGTGACGCCGCTTCATGTCCAGGTACTCGATGGGGAAGACGTCGAGGGAGCCCTGGATGTAGGCCTCGGTCACAAAAAGCGGCACCGCCACCCGGCGCTTGAGCCACCGGTCCACTGTTTCGAAGGCGTGGTCCAGATGCTCGATCCCCTCGTCGGTCAGGACGATCAGAAAGTTGATGTCCGAACGGCCCGGTTGATAATCCGCCCCGGCTGCGCTTCCGTAAAGGACTATGTTCACGAGATCCCGTCCGAAGATCCTCCTGTAATCCTCGATGAAATCTTCGAAGATGTCTCCCGGTCTTTCCGGATACCTGGGCATGGGTCCTCCCCTCTGAATAGTCGTTATTATTATAGTGCTTTTCGGCCCGGCCCTGAGAGCTCAGAACCCTCCGCCGGCGCCGCCACCTCCGCTCATACCGCCGCCGAAGCCGCCGAAACCGCCGCTGAAACCGCCAAAGCCTCCTCCCATCCGGCCGCCGCGGCCGCCGGCCCCGAGCAGCAGGGGCAAAAGCAGCCAGGCCCCCCCACCCCCTCGCCTCCTGGAGGACACGAGCAGAAAGATCGCTAAGAGAGCGATGGGCAGGAACGCGAAGCCTCCGCTTCCCTTCCGGCGGCTTTGGGTCTCCCGGGGGACCTCACCCTGCCAGGAGAGCTCCACTCCCTCGCTTTCCGCCAGGATTGCGGTCACTGCGGCAGCCCCGCTAAGGAGTCCGTCGCCGTAATTATCATTTTTCAGATAGGGGGTCATGTATCGATCCCGGATCTCGCCAGCGAGCCCGTCAGGGATTACCCCCTCGCTCCCGTAGCCCACCTCGATACGCAGCTTCCTTTCTTTGACCGCCACAAAGATGAGCACGCCTTTGTCCTCGCCCTTCTTACCGATACCCCACGACTCATAAAGCCGATTGGCGTATTCATTGTAATCTTCACCTTGGATTTCCGGCATGGTCACGATCACCACCGGAATCTCTGTCTTCCGGTGCAGCTCCCCGGTCACGGCGGCGATCTGACGTTCTTGTTCCACCGGAATCACGTCGGCAAAATCATTGACCAGCCCCCGAGGCTCGGGAAAGGAGGGCTCGGTAGCCGTAGCGATCGACACTCCCGAAAAAACGGCCAGGATCAGCACCATAAGTCCTTGAATCAGACGGGCATAGACATACCGGGGGGAACACCGCATGAAATCTCCATATTTGCGAAAGGTCGATCTGAAACCGCAACCCGCAGTATTATTCCACTAGGGTAGTTTCCATCCAGAAATGGTCTTTTTTGCCAATCTCGGCGTCAATCTGCGAGGTTGCTTGTGCGGCGTACTTCAGTACGCCTCCGCGCAACCTCTTGATCTCCTTGATCTTGACAAAAAATCCTCATTTCTGAATTGGAAACTTGCCAGTGCCCAAAAAGCGTTTCTGGATGGGCACTAGGGTAACCATATTTGCCGGCCATGCGTTTGTCAACCAGGCGTCCCGGATCAATACCTTTTGCTTTGACAACCACCGGACCCTCACCTATCCTTTTCACCGGCCAGCCGTTATAAAACTTGTTTTCCTCAGACTCTCCGCTGACGAGGTCCCCATGGACGGGCAGTACGCACCTTTTGATCTGGAAACCATCATCGACCTAGCCCTCAGGGAAGACCTCGGTCCCGGGGGCGACGTCACCTCCCGCGCCGTGATCGAAAAGCATGTCCGCGGCGAGGCCGTCATTCGGAGCAAGGAAGAGGGAATCGTATCCGGGGGCTATGTGCTGTCATCACTGTTCCGGAGGATCGATCCGGACCTTGACGTACAAGTCTTCATCAACGAGGGGGGGCGGCTCGAACCGGGCACTGAGATCTGCCGCATTTCCGGGGCCCTGGCCCCGATCCTGGCCGGCGAGCGCACGGCCTTGAACTTCCTCCAGCGCCTGAGCGGCATCGCCTCCCGCACGGCTCACCTGATCTCACTTGTCCAAGGGACCCGGGCCGTGCTTTTGGACACCCGAAAGACCACGCCGGGGCTCCGGGCACTTGAAAAACGGGCTGTGCTTGCCGGCGGCGGCCAAAATCATCGATTCGGGCTGCACGATATGATCCTGATCAAGGACACCCATGTCTCCGCCTGCGGGGGACCGGGCAAGGCCGTTAGTAAGGCCCTCGCGTTTCGAAACTCACGAAAGGAAGCGGGCGAACTGAGGATCGAGGTGGAGGTCCGGACCCCGGCCGAGTTCAGAGAGGCCGTCGCAGCCGGCCCCGACCGCATCATGCTGGACAACATGACGCCCGGCGTCATGGCCGGGTGCGTACAGTACCGGGACGCAGAAGCCCCCGAGGTTGAAATCGAGGCGAGCGGCAACATCACCGAGCATACCATCAGGAGTGTCGCCGAGACCGGTGTGGATTTCATATCTTCGGGAGGGCTCACGCACAGCGTCAGGGCGCTCGATATTCACCTCGTAATACTCTGACCCGACCACGGCTTCAGGCCGAAGGCGCGGGGACCTGAAAAGGCTTTCGAGCACCGGCGGGTTTCCAATTCAGGACAAAGACCTTTTCCGGACGTGAACAAGGTATAATCGGGAAGGAGTCCATCAGGCGCCGGTCTTGTTGATCTTGTCGCGAAGCACGGAAGAGTACTTGAATGTTACCACCCGCCTCTCGGGAAGCATGAGGTTGCCTCCGCTCTGGGGATTCCTCCCCCGCCTGGTCCTCTTCTCCTTTACGCAGAATTTCCCGAACCCGGACAGCAAAACGTCTTCCCCCCGAGCCAGAGAGTCCTTAATAATTTCGAGAAGGGATTCAACCAACTGAACCGCGTCTTTTCGTCTGTATCCCTGGCCGGCCAGGGATTCCACCAAGTCTGCTTTCGTCAGTGCCATTGCTCACTCCTCGCGGAATCAAGGGCGTTACGGCTTAATGCTTCAGCCGCTTCCACGACTCTTTGCCTCAGGGGTCCTACGGCCTACGAGCCTGTACGGGAAACCTAGTCCGAAGTACATGGAAAGTCAAGATAAAAGGCATTTTTCTTGTTTCTTTCAGCCATCTTCGAGTCAGATTATGGCGTGTGTTACGGCGCCTGCGACATTTCATATCCATTGATCTCGATACGGTTCTATAGTCGGGGCTTGAACTGCCCCGCGTTCCTGCACATAATACCTTCGCCGGTTTCCTGTGGCCTCAGGAGACCCGGTGAAACCTGAAAGGCCTTTTCCCCGGTTCCGCACATGGTGCTGGGTGTGCCGGGGTCCCTGGAGTTATTATGAACAACCGCCGCCCGGAAACCCGTTATCCAGCCTTGGACCGGCTGAGCGATGCCGAGCGCGTGCTCATGGTCAAGGAAATCTTTACCACGGTTACAGGGGCCTACGACTTTCTGAACCGGCTTCTGAGCCTTCGCCGGGATGTTGCATGGCGACGCAGGGCGGCCCTGGAGATGAGGTTCTTTCGAACGAACCGCCTTTTGGACCTGGCCACGGGAACGTGCGACCTTGCTGTAGAAGCCGCCCGTAAACACCCTGGGATTCGAATAACGGGTGTGGACCTGGTTTCGGAAATGATCGCCCTGGGGCGGGCCAAGATCCGGCGGCAAGGCCTCCACCGGCGGATCCACCTGCTCAAGGGGGACGCTGTCAACCTGCCCTTTGCCGACGACCAATTCGATGCCGCGGCCGTAGCCTTTGGCATTCGGAACATGCCCGACCGGATCAAGGCCTTAAAAGAAATGGTGCGGGTCACGGTTCCTGAAGGCCGCATACTGGTCCTGGAGATGGCCCTGCCCCGCTCCAAGGCCCTTCGCATGGCCTACCGGTTGTATCTGAACGCCTTCTTGCCCCGCCTGGCAAGGCTGTTCTCACCCAATCCCGAGGCCTATTACTACCTTGCCGATTCCATCATGAATTTCCCGGAACCCGGGGCATTCACCGAACTGATGGTCAGGGCCGGGCTCGAACAGGTGAAGGTCCATCCTCTCACCTTCGGCATCACCTATCTGCATGTGGGACGCAAACCCGCGGCCCTAACAAAAAATTAGCAAAATCCTCATAACTTGCTTACATTTGTCCCACATAAGCTTTATACTCAAGGTGCGCCTCTGCGACTCTGCGCGAGGCACAAAGTCTTACCACCCCATCAGGACTATTATAATGGCCAAGGAACACATACTGGTTGTTGACGACGAAGAAGACATCCTGGAGCTCATAAGGTTCCACCTGGAGCGGGAAGGGTTCCGGGTCACATGCGCCGGAACAGGGGAAAAGGCCCTCGAACTTGCACGCTCGAGTTCACCCGACCTGGTAGTGCTGGATCTCATGCTTCCGGGAATCGACGGTCTGGAGGTTGCACGGCTCATGAAAGCGGACGCGTCCATGCGCGGACTGTCCATTGTCATGCTCACGGCAAAGGGAGAGGAAGCCGACGTGGTGACCGGGCTGGAGCTGGGCGCGGACGATTACGTGACCAAACCCTTCAGTCCCAGGGTCGTGCTCGCGCGAATAAAGGCTGTCCTTCGTCGTAGAGGCCGCGACGACACGGAAACGGATGAAAACGCCGTCATACGGCGTCATGACCTGATAATCCACCCGGGTCGCCGCGAGGTGCTCATAGACAACGTGCCCGTGACGCTTACTTACAGCGAGTTCGGCATCTTGTCCTACCTGGCCCGGCGCCCCGGATGGGTCTTCACCCGTTCCCAGATCGTGGACGCGGTGAAAGGCGACGACTACCCTGTTACGGACCGGTCCGTTGACGTCCAGATCGTG
>JAWLEX010000214.1:0-2910 GCA_041685835.1 Desulfatiglandales bacterium | reverse complement strand
TGGAACTGGAGAAACGGATTCAATACCCGGATCACAGAGAAGACCACGGCCCTGGTCATGAACATCGACGGCCTGGGCGAGGACGTGGAGGCCCATACAATCGCGGTGCGGGACCGTGTCGCACAGATGCTGGAGCAGTTCTGCGGGGCCGAGACGGTCAAGGCCCTGCTTTCCCCGTCCGCCCCCGTCTTTAAATTCGAACTGTAACGATTCGTTTTGAGGAAGAAAGTATAAATGGGATCCAAACAGTGGGCTGAACCGCCTGCATTGCAGATCGACACAGCAGTCACTTACCTTGCGTCCATGGATACGACACGGGGAACCATAGAACTGGAACTCTTTCCGGAGCACGCACCCAAGACTGTGAACAACTTCGTGTTCCTGGCCGGGGAAGGTTTCTACGACGGCGTTGTTTTTCACCGTGTCATCCCAGACTTTGTGATCCAGGGGGGTGATCCTGCTGGCACGGGCACGGGCGGACCGGGATATCAATTCGAGGACGAGACCCGGGGGAACCCGTTGAAGCACGAAACGGGCGCCATCTCCATGGCCAATGCAGGGCCTGACACCAACGGGAGCCAGTTCTTCATCACCCACTCGCCTCAGCCACACCTGGACGGCCGGCACACCGTGTTTGGAAAGGTGGTGGAGGGGCAGGATGTGGTAGACGAAATCCGACAGGGCGACCGGATTAAGCGGGTCACTGTCCGCCAGGCCTGATTCCTCAAATCTCTTTTTCGCCTAGCCGCACCTGTCCGGCAGGATTCTAGGCGGTATGCGCCTGCTTATAACGTCGTTGATTTCACAGATCGCGTCCATGAGACACGTGTAATTCATGGCGAGACCAACAAATTCCGCCAGCAGGACCAGAGAGTTCAGGTCTTCCTCGGCCGGCTCCCATACCTTTCCGTGGTACAGCCGCAACGTCCCGAGCACAGTGCCGGAAAAGGTTATGGGGATGGATACGATCGCGGCGATTCCTTCTTTCCGGACTTCGTCGGGGTATTGAATGCGCTCGCTCGCAGACGTGTCCGAGATGATCACCGGAGTGCCGGTCATGCACTCCGCAATGCTCTTCTCCGCAATGATGGGCCCTTTCCCCACATACCCCATGCTCAGTCCGAAGCTGGCGATCCTTTCCAGTTCCCGCGTCTCCGGTTCCAGGACGTAAATGGCGCAGGCCTTTATCTCCATGGAGGCCACCAGCAGCTGGGCCAAGTGGTTTGTCATGACATCCAGTTGCTCGGACTGAGAGATCGCCTTGGTGACGGATTTGAACACCTCTATGTTGATTTTTACACTTCTAGTCATTATCGGCACCTCCTGAGTAAGAGGGGCGGCGCTGCAAACGCCGGGGCCGGCGGGGCCCCTTCACCCTATTTGGCAATGCAGACCGTAACTCCCTCAACGGCCCCCAGAATGCGTTCGCGAACGCTCCGGGAGAGAATGCGGGTGACCCTTCCTGTCCCGCGTCCGCTGAGGACGATCACGGTGTAACCTCCTCTATTCACCGCGTCGAGGATCTCGTCGGGAATGGATTTTTCCCTCTGCTTGAACACGTAGTCTACTTGGTTGTCTTCAAAATTGTTTTTGAGCATCAGCTCTCTCGATGACTTGAGCCCGGACTCCCTTTCATCAAGCTCTTCCTGAAGCGCGGCCAGGCCGCTTCGCAGTTTGCCCAGCTCCGGACTCGAGTCCATGTCGAATTCCGGCAGTGGAGGATAGGTGTTGAAGAGGGTGACACTTACATCTCCCCGGCCTGCAAAGGTCTCGATGACGAAGTTCAGGGCCTTTCTGTCATGGGGAGTGTGGTTATACGGCACGAGAATTTTCTGTGCAGCCATAACGCCTCCTTTCAAACGAAAGTCGTTCTCACCAATGCCGCCGCAGGACCCCCCGGTCCAGTCGAGAGGCGCCTCATTAGAGCCGGGGGTCCCGGGCGGTTGTTATCGCAGCAGCGATGTGCGAGGCCGGCGCTGTAACTCGAGCGGTGAGGATTGAGGTCCGGTCCAAGTGGGAAGACGAGCGGTAGCAATTAAATGAGGGGCTGTGGAATATTCGGTAACCGGATCAAACTCGATTGGGATACTTGCAGATTATACCATGGATAAAAAAATTCTTTCAAGCGGCTTTCCTGATCAGGCAGGTCGGGTTTATTCTTTTCTTGACACGGCTTATTTCAATATATTAAAAGAATTTTTTCAGGAGGGCACCAATGGAACAGCAACCTACCAAGGAAGCTCCAGCGTTGGGGGAAATCCTCCGACGGGCTCGGAAATCGAAACGCGTCTCCCTGGAGCAACTGGCGGCCGGGACGGAGCTCAGCATTAGCTTCCTTAGCCAGCTCGAGTGCGGCAAAGCCAACGTGTCCGTAGAAAACCTGAAGAAGATCACCAGGTTTCTCGATATTCCCATCGCGCCGCTCTTTGGCGAGGACGGTAGCCTGTCCCTGGGCACGATCACCAGAAAAGGCGAGGGGTTGCCCTTCCCTCTGGAGGGTTCTTCAGCATACTGCGAGGCCCTCATCAAGAAAAGCAGCGCCGATCTTCAGGCCACCTTTTACGTCAATCCGCCGGGCGAGGGCCGCAAGGTTCCTTTTGGTCACGTTGGGGAAGAACTGCTTTACGTGATCCGTGGGCAAGTGCTGTTCAGGCTGAACGACGAGGAGCATAACCTGAACGAGGGCGACCTTATCCATTTTCGCAGCGAGGCCCTTCATAGCTGGATAAACCCGGGTAAACAGGAGAGCGTGGTGCTCGTGGTGAATACCCCCCCGAGCTGGTAGAGAGGAGAACAGAGGTGATGCAGGGAACGGCGTTTTCATTGGTGACTTACCAATTGGACAGTCGAATCCATGTCGGCCTGGCGAAGGACGGGCGGGTTTGGGAGATCAACAGGGCGCTGGCCTCC
>JAWLEX010000088.1:2133-12798 GCA_041685835.1 Desulfatiglandales bacterium | reverse complement strand
TCAAGAGGTTGCGCGGAGGCGTACTGAAGTACGCCGCACAAGCAACCTCGCAGATTGACGCCGAGATTGGCAAAAAAGACCATTTCTGGATGGAAACTTTCTAATTCTTCGTGGTCTTCGTGCGCTTCGCGGTAGAATGCATGCGACCAAGAAAACATGTGACCAGCCTGTCAATGGGAAGGTTTTCCCCCGGACCATGATATGCTATAGGACAATATTACAACAGCCGAACCAAAGCTTCATCCGGAAGAAACAAAAGGAGGGATTTTTTGTGGACATGCAGCAGACGGCTTCCAAGGCCGGGGAGGCGGCCATTCGCCTGGCAGCAATAAGGGGCGAATTAAAGAACCGTGCGATCGCCGAGATTGCTCTGGCCCTTAAAGATAATAGCGCGGACATCGTCAAGGCCAACCGCATGGACCTAAAACGATCCGAACGCGAAAACCTGGCCCCCCAGCTCCTGAAGAGGCTTCGCTTCGACGAGGCTAAGATCGACGAGGCCCGCCGGGGCCTCGAAAGCCTGGCCGGCCTGGAAGACCCTGTGGGAAAAAACCTGCGGGCCATGGAACTGGACAAGGGGCTGGAGCTCTTCCAGGTGACATGCCCCATCGGGGTCATCGGCGTCATATTCGAGTCCCGGCCCGACGCCCTCGTTCAGATATCTTCCCTCTGTCTCAAGAGCGGAAACAGCGTCCTCCTCAAAGGTGGAAGCGAGGCGGCCGAGACGAACCGGGTCCTGGCAGGGCTCATTGTCGATGCGAGCCTGCGCGTGGGCATACCCGAAGGATGGCTGGGGCTCCTCGAGACCCGCGAGGACGTAACCGGCATGCTGGCCATGGACGAGCACATAGACCTGATCGTCCCCAGGGGAAGCAACGCTTTTGTCCGGCATATCATGGAAAATACCAATATCGCCGTGCTCGGCCACGCCGACGGGCTCTGCCACGTCTACGTGGACCGTAAGGCCGACCTGGACCAGGCCCTGCGAATCACCGTGGACAGCAAATGCCAGTACGCCGCCGTGTGCAACGCGGCCGAGACCCTCCTGGTGCACCAGGGTATAGCTGCCGCTTTCCTGCCGAAGGCCAAGGAGGTGCTCGAGGCCGGGGGCGTGGAACTCCGCGGCTGCGATCGGACCAGGGAGCTAATCGATGTGATTCCTGCGAGAGACGAGGACTGGCGTACCGAATACCTCGAGCTTATTCTCTCCATCCGAGTGGTGGACGGCCTGGATCAGGCGGTAGAGCACATCAACCGGTACGGATCAGGGCACACGGACGTTGTAGTGACCGCCGACCGGGAGCGTGGGCTTCGTTTCATGAACCACGTTGATTCGGCCGACGTGTTTCTCAACTGCAGCAGCCGATTCAGCGACGGATTTCGTTACGGACTTGGGGCCGAGGTGGGTATCAGCACCAACAAGATTCATGCACGCGGTCCGGTCGGGCTCGAAGGACTTGTGATCTATAAGTGGAGGCTCTTCGGGGACGGGCATGTGGTGGCCGACTACACGGGAGAGAATGCACGACGCTTTACTCACAAGAGCATTAAAGGCGCCTGATCACCGATGCAGCACAAGATTGACGGCTTCGCAAAATCCCGCTCAGCCGCCGGCGGCGACGCTCTTGCTTCCAGGCTTTTTGCGGCGGCATCAAGATTGCGTTTCCCGTCATATCCCGCTGGAAAGGGCCCCGGTCTTTTTCAGGACTCCGCCTCCGCGGACTCCTCAGGAATCCGGTAACGCCTTCCCCTAACCCTGATAGAGATCTTCTCCTCATCATCGAACTCCAGTAAATCGGCTATCCGGACGAGAGCATGCTCTGTAAATCGCACACGGTGGCCTTCAAGGTGCATGTAGAGAAAGTCGTTTGCAATGAACAGGCTGCGCGGCCTCAGGCGTTCGCGCCTGCCCGTGTTGAGAATAAGGGTCACATCATCGTCCTTTATCGCCACGTCAAATACGAACAGGGCCGTGTCCTCATAAGGGAAGTAGACCTTTTCGCGGAAGTGCGGGTGCTCCTGCTCCAGATAATATCCCTGTTCGTCCTTTCGAATACATGAATGAAAATAGGCGATGATCCGCGGATTCTCGAATCTGCCCTGTTCCATGTGCCGCCAGTGGCCGCGCGCGTCCAGGCCGAACACGGCCTGCTCTTTCGGGATGACAACCTCCTTGCGCTTCTTTCCCAATCCATCCTCCATGCACCACCGCGGGAGAAAAGACCTCGTTTAAGCTGCGGCACCCCTCGCGCTGACAGCAAGTCGCTCGGATGTTACACCGCCACCCCCGGCCCAACCTGGGCGGGACAGGGTGCCTGCCACCCGGACAAGCCCCCAAAGAACCAGCAGGGGCGCGACGAGCGTCTGCAGCACGAACACGATAATCAGGTTTATGATGTGATCTATTCCTGCCTCCACGGTCTCCTTTAAGGCCTCCAACCTGGCCTGGACGTTAAGGACCTGCCGGGTGTTCTGGTATTTCTTTCGCAACTCATCCATCAGGCCGCCGTCCTCCCCGTTCCCCTCCTCAGGCTGCACGATCGGCATTCTGATCTTGCCCCGGATCACGTCCAGACTCTCAGTGGATCGTTCATATTTGCCGGCAAGAAAGACGTCGTACAGCGCCTGGCTCGTCACCCCGATAATCGGGATGCACAACCGAACCACCACTGAGGCGATCAGAAGCCGTATCCCCAAAGACTTAAAAACCGCCCCAGCCTGTCGCGGAATCCAGAGTCCCAGCAGGAGCAGGACCATTGACGCCGACACAAGGACGCGAAACCCGAACCAGGAACCGATCTCCATGAGTACGCTCTGTATCCCCAAGGACACCGTACTCATAAGCATGATCCAGGAAAAGCGCTCGATCAGATCGTTGATGGGATCCAGGACCTCTCCCACGGAGAGTCGCAGTCCCATGCCGGCCGGCGACACGGCGAGTTCCGTTCCCTGAACCGCGGAAATGGCCCCGTTCAGCATACGGGCGATAGCATACGTGGCAATAGCCCTTTTCAGGGCTCCTTCGTAATATGATGACGCTTCCGCGTCCAGGCGTGAAAGAGGAGTGCGTTCTGAGAGGGCCTCCAGGCCGGCTGTGGCTGAAAGGACTGCAACGAGTATCACGAAGACACTCAGGAGGATCCTCGTCTTGAAAAGCGACAGGGTGGACGGGTTCATGGGCCACCTCGTTGGATAGAATGATTTGTTCCTCCATAATGAGGCGTTCAGCATATGGCGGCAAGCACTTTTCCATTCTCAACACGGACCCGGTCTTCGCAGACCCTTTTCCTCGACGCCCATTTAGGCCCGTGCCAGAAAAGCGTTTCTGGATGGGCACTAGGCTAGTGCCCATCCAGAAACCCTTTTTGGGCACTGGCAAGTTTCCAATTCAGAAATGAGGATTTTTTGTCAAGATCAAGGAGATCAAGGGGTTGCGCGGAGGCGTACTGAAGTACGCCGCACAAGCAACCTCGCAGATTGACGCCGAGATTGGCAAAAAAGACCATTTCTGGATGGAAACTAGGCTAGTGTCCTGAGTATCACGGCCTGCCGGACAGGACCGGCCCATGCCATGTCGCCTTTTCACGGGACGGGGTTCAGTCATGACTCTGGAGAACCAGCCATTCTGGAAAATCAAGGCCCTCGAAGATATGATCCCGGAGGAGTGGGAGTCCCTGGACACAACCACATGCCGCTGCCTCGTTTACTCAGACCGTACGCTGGTAAGCGGAGACTGCGTGGTCCTTAACCCAAAGACCCTTCGAGAAATCAACCGGCTTCCAAAGACCTGCGCCTACCGGCTGCTGGCCGAAGGTAAGGACCTTCCGGACTGGCACCCGCTGGTATCCGGAAGGCCCAAGACTGTTCACGAAGCCGGCATCTCCGTCAGGGATTGCGTTGTACCCGGGCGATATGTACATCCCGACGACCTTTTACGAAAGGCCGGTCGGAAAAAGCGGGCGAAGAAGAAGCGCAAAGAGTAAAAAACCCTGCCTCTTTGCCGGCCCCACATGTTCACAAATTAATACCCGGCCTGCACAAAAACATACCTGCTCATGCCGTTCGACGTTTCCTCCCATTTAAACGCAAACCAGTATCCTCATAAATAATAAAGGGATACCTGTTTCTTTTGGGATCACTGGGAAATGGCACAGGCATTGCTGTGTCTTCAGTATATAAGCTGGTTTCCACCCAGAAAGGGTCTTTCTTGCCAATCTCATCGTAGATCAGCGAGGTTCCTTGATCTTGACAAAAAATCCTCCTTTCTGAATTGGAAACGAAGCAATGCCAAAAGTTCGTTTATGGTTCCGGATCAGAGGACGAGCGGTCATGAGCATCACCAGCCGATTTATCAAAAAGTGGAAAATATTCATCCGGGCGCTTCTCAAGGACAACTCGAGCCACGCCCTTTACGACGACCGGGGATCTATCAGGCCGTAGCCGGATCGAAACCGTCTACGCCTATTGAACAGAAGGCCTCCCCAGCAAAACGGCCTTGCTCCTCCCCCCAATAGGCGGAAATACCGGCAACGGGCGCAATGCCGGCACCCCGCCGAATTTCAAGACCTCTTCCCCTTTGCCGGGGCGGGAACTGCAGAAGCTCAATACTTCGGCAGCCCGCCCCGGCCCTTCCTCTCCCGGCCTGAGCTTCCGTGCGAAAACAGCCTGAGGCGCGTTGAGGATCATGGGAGCCTCCATTTTTACCCTTTCAGCCACCCGGCAAGGCAAGGTTGTCAATCAAAAGGCCCGCTTGTGAAACGGGTGGAAAAGCGTTAATCTAGTGCCCATCCAGAAACGCTTTTCGGGCACTGGCAAGTTTCCAATTCAGAAATGAGGATTTTTTGTCAAGATCAAGGAGATCAAGAGGTTGCGCGGAGGCGTACTGAAGTACGCCGCACAAGCAACCTCGCAGATTGACGCCGAGATTGGCAAAAAAGACCATTTCTGGATGGAAACTAATCTAAGAGGGTCTTCCCGGGTACTTTCCTTACACCTGAAAGCGACCTCATATGGACGATCAATGATCTTGGCCTCAAGAAGGAGCGGGAAGGGCTTCAGGCCATGAAGAGGCCGCTTAAGACCATGACTCGTCCCGGACGGAAAAACAACCGCTGATCGCTGGAAACCCCGACAGCGGGGCGTATGGCCCCTCTGCTGATATGTCCTCAAACTGAAAGCAGGAAACGCTCATGCTCGCATCCAGAATGAACAAGCTCACGCCGTACGTGCCCGGAGAACAGCCCCGGGACCGACGCTACATAAAGCTCAACACGAACGAAAACCCATACCCGCCGTCCCCCCGTATCGAGAATTTTCTGAAAGCCTTTGACATAGAGAACCTCCGCCTGTATTCGGACCCTCTTTCCGGCGATCTTAGAAGGCGCATCGCCGAGCGTTATGGCGTAGGCGAGGAACAGGTCTTTGTGAGCAACGGATCGGACGAGGCACTGTCCTTTTGTTTTTACGCCTTTTTCGACTCCGACACCGGTCCTCTCATCTTCCCGGAGTTTACTTACAGCTTCTATCCTGTATACTGCGATTTCTACCAGATCGCCTACGAGCGGGCCCCTCTGGATAATGAGTTTGGAGTGGACCTTGAGGCCCTCCTAGAAAAGCCATCGTGCGGGCTGATCTTTGCCAACCCCAACGCCCCAACCGGACATTGCCTGACTATCGACAGGATCCGTTCCCTGCTCGAACGCTACCCAAAGGACCGTGTGATAATCATTGACGAGGCCTATATCGACTTCGGCGGTGACAGCGCCGTGGGACTGGTGCAGAGCTTTCCAAACCTGGTCATAGTCCAGACCTTTTCCAAAAGCATGTGCCTGGCCGGGCTTCGGCTCGGATTCGTCATAGCCGGAGAACCGCTGATCAAGGCCCTTTTTACGGTCAAGGACTCTTTCAACTCCTACCCCACGGATGTATTGAGCCAGAAAATCGGTGAGATAGCCGTGGCGGATACCACTTACTACAAGGCGATCACCAGGAAGATCATCGAGACCCGGGACTGGTTCTCAGCCCAGGCCGAAGACCTGGGCTGGCGTGTGCTCCCTTCCAAGGCGAACTTTGTGTTCACTTCCCTGCCCGGCGTCGAGGGCGAGATGGTTTACAGCCTCTTAAAGGAGCGGGGAATCCTGGTAAGGCACTTCAATGTGGAGGGAATTCGGAATTTCGTGCGGATCACCATCGGAAAACAGGAGGACATGAACCGCCTTTTAAGGGAGATGAAAAAGGCCTTCTGAGGGCTCGGCACGGTTTTCGGTCGGGACCCGGACACGGATGTCCCTGCGCCGGTGTGCAGGAAAAAGGCTTTTGTGAGAAAATGAGACGATAAAACGACTAAAACAGCTAGAACCCGCAGTTCAACTTGCCCGAGAACTTTCGGGTCCTATCCCAGACCGAGGTCTCGCAGATATCGTGGCCTGTGACCTCATTCCGGCCTTTCTTGACGCTCAGCATCTTGTTGATCCGATGGATTTCCCGTTCTTGATCGTCGCGGAATAAAATCAGGAGCTCGCAGCTTTCCCAGTCGCGGTCCGCCTGAATTGTCACCGTCCAGGAGAGGGTCACGAGTACGGAGTGTTTGGCCACCTCCTGGACGTCGAGCTGTACCTGGAGCCCGGACGGAGCAGCCGGGGCCGGAATCAGCCCCAGGAAAAAGGCCGCTGTAATCATGGAGAATAAAAAGAGCTTTTTCATGGGCTACCGCGCGCCGGATGTGGGAAACGCCCCGTCGACTTCATCCAGAAGTTCGAAGGTCGCCTCTATGAAGCTGTCCAGACTGTCCCGGCACGCCGGGTCTTTTTCCTTGCTTGGAACGCTGACCATTCGGCCGCACGAGGGACATCGCAGCGTAGAGCCGTCCGAAGCATTCACGTGACAATCCCTGCCGCAGGAACAACGGATATTAATGCCCGCCATTGAACCCTCCTAAATGGAGTCCCACAGGCAAACCCGCCGTATTTTGGGCGGCAAGCCTGTAGTCTTCTGCGAAGGTTGATAAACAGATGTACAAACAGACTATCGCAGTGCCCCTGAGTTCGTCAAGTCCGGTATGGGCGGTTCAGGGACCCTGCATCCTCCCGGCCACAGCGCGGGCCGCCAGCACACCGCTCGCCGAGGCCTGCATCAGTCCCCTGGTGACCCCTGCTCCGTCGCCCACGGCAAAAAGGTTCTCTACCCCGGTTTCCATCTCCTGAGACAGCTGAAGACGGTTCGAGTAAAACTTGACTTCCACCCCGTAAAGGAGGGTGTGGCGTGAGTAGACGCCGGGAGCCACTTTTTCGAGGGCGGCCAGCATTTCGATTATGCCCAGCAGGTGGCGATAGGGAAGCACAAAGCTGAGATCCCCCGGAGTTGCCTCCGGAAGTGTGGGCCGGGTGAGGCACCTGGCGATCCGCTCCGGCGTGCTGCGCCGCCCGGCAAGCAGGTCTCCCAGTCGCTGCACAATGGCTCCTCCGCCGAGCAGGTTGGCGAGCTTTGCAATGTAGCGTCCGTACCCGATGGGATCGTCAAAGGGCTCGGTAAACGTGCTGCTGACCAGGATGGCGAAGTTGGTGTTTTCCCCCCGGTTATCGGCATAGCTGTGCCCGTTGATTGTGGTGATGCCTCCGTGCCACTCGGTAACCACCTCTCCGTACGGGTTCATGCAGAACGTGCGGATCCGGTCGTCGAAGGTCTTGCTGTAGTAAACCAACTTGGACTCGTAGGTGAGGTCCGTGAGTTCCTTGAGCACGGCCCCCGGGAGTTCCACGCGTACGCCTATATCCACGGGGCCGGCATGGGTCGAGAGTTCCAGGGACTCAATTCGCTCCTTCATCCACCCTGCACCGGATCGGCCAGGCGCAGCCACCACAAACCGGCAGCCCAGGACCTCCCCCCCCTCAAGTGCCACGCCTGTAACCTTTCCATCCTCAACAATAATCCTTTCCACCCGGCAGCCTGTTCGAATCTCCACGCTGTCCGCCACTGAGTTCCTGAACCGCTCCAGAACAATCGGGCAGTTGTCCGTCCCAATGTGTCTGATTCGAGATGGAATAAGCTTCAGGTCGGCGAGACGGGCCCGGTCAGCCAACTCGTCCAGCGCGCCGGCAGTGTCGCCGAAAACACGAAGCGGGGCCCCGTGGGCCACATATTTTTCGTCCGTAAAGACGAGCAGGTCACCCAGGGCCGCCGGGCCCAGGTACTCGTTCAGAAAGCCGCCGACCTCCGGCGAGAGTGTCAGCTTACCGTCGCTGAATGCACCGGCCCCTCCCCAGCCGCTTAACATGTCTTCACGTCTTTCGCGTGTTCGGCCGGCCAGGTCCTTGCCCTGTTCCAGAAGGGCTACTCTTCCGGCTTTGCACTCGGCCAGGGTCAAGGCGGCGAAAATGCCGGACGGCCCGGCCCCGATGATAACCACGTCATAGTCCATGAGCACTCCCTCTCCCCCGGTTCAAACGCGCATGACCCATGGGCTGATCATCCCTCATGAAAAAACATGATATGTGTCTGTGAGCCGTGTCTGTGTACGAAAGGCCGTAGACCTTGATTTGTGGCTACTTGCACCCCTTTCATACATACAAACCCTCAACACCTCAAAACCTGTTCATGATGGAACGATGAGTGTTTTCACGATAAACGGGGCCCGAGCGCCCCTTGGCTCGTATTATGAGAATAGGAAAACCGCTATTGGCTGTCAAGCGAGGCTGCCGTGGCCTGGGCCGTCCCGGGCCGGCCAAGTATGTTTGTGACCCAGACGCCCAAAAGCACCATGGCCCCGCCTGCCGCCTGAACACCGGTCAGTCGCTCTCCCAGGATCACCCAGGCGGCCACGGCGGTTACCACCGGGATGCCGTTGATGAAGACCGCAGCCCTCGAAGCCTCGATCCGTGTAAGGCCGTAGTTGTAGCAGAGAAACGCAACCACCGTGGCAAATACGGTAAGGTAGGCCGCGGCGATCATTGACGAGGCGGTGACGTCACCCCAGTCCAGAACAGACATCTCCACGAGAAACATGGGCGCATAAAAAAGGGCGCCGTATAGTATTTGCAGGCATGTGATATCCCAGGCGGAGTATTCCCGGCCAAGGTCTCTGGCCCCCACCATGTAAAGGGCCGCCGTGATCACGGCCCCTATTATCAACAGATCTCCGAGCAGGTGGCCGCCCAGGGCCCATTGAAACGCCGGGTCCCCTGTGATGAGGACCCCTATGCCCACTAGAGACATCGTGATGCCGAACAGGGAAAGCGTGCGAATCCGCTCCCCGATCATGATCCTGGCGAAAACCAGCACCGCTACGGGCACCGTTGCAATAATCAGGGCGGCCTTGGGAGCCGTTGTGTGCTGAAGCCCGACGGTCTCGAAGTAAAAGTAGAGTCCCGGCTCAAAGAGCGCCATAATGAAGAGTTTTATGTGGGCGCGCCGCGTAAGCCTCGGCAGCCCTCCCCGCACCATGCTCACGAACAGGAAAAGCAATCCGGCCAGCCCGAACCTCAAGAAAATGAGCGTAAAAGTGGTGATTGACTCCAGGGCCACCTTGGTGGCCACGAATGACACACCCCAGAAAAGCACCGCCGCTGACAGCGCCATGTATGCTGTTATGTCTGTTCTTTCTCCCAACTGACGTTTTCCTCGAATCGAACCAGCCGGCCCCGAAGCTGCGTCCTCAAGCATAAACAAGTCCTGTCATTAAGCACCCGTCGCCCATCGTTGACAAGACCACGGCTTGCCCCTATACTGCCGTCTTTTTGATGACGGCCCCAAATGACGCGCCGGGAGCAAGGCATATATGAGCTGCATAATGATACCCGACTACCACCTTCACACATCTCTGTGCAAGCACGCCCAAGGTACGCCCTTTGAATACCGGGCCATAGCGAGGGACCGCGGGATCCCGGAAATCTGCTTCACGGACCACTGTCCCACCCCGGATGGATACGACCCTGACCACCGTATGTCAATGGATAGATTCTCCGAGTACCGTCAAGCGATTCTCGAGCTGAGGGACGGTGACGACCCCGACGTGCTTTTCGGTATCGAGGCCGACTACTACGAGGGATGCGAGCGGTTTCTGAAAGACTGGCTCCCTTCGCAGTCCTTTGATTTCGTCCTCGGATCCGTGCACTTCATTAACGGGTGGGGTTTTGACAATCCGGAGGATCGCCATGTCTGGGATTCCGTGGACGTCCAGGCCACATGGCGCGAATACTTCATTCTCATAGGAAGGCTGGCGGAATCCGGGCTGTTCGACGCTGTGGGGCACCTGGATCTGCCGAAGAAATTCGGCTACCGTCCTTCCGACCGGAATCTTGCGGAAATGGCGCTGCCGGCCATGAACCGAATCGCCAAGGCGGGTATGGGCCTGGAGATTAACGCATCGGGTCTTACGAAACCCGTCGAGGAAATCTACCCTTCGGCACTCCTTCTGGCGCTGGCCCGGGAACGAGACATCCCCATCTGTTTTGGTTCGGATGCTCACTCTCCCGGCGAGGTCGGGGCGGGTTTTGAGGCGGCCCTTGATCTGGCCAGGGAGGTCGGTTACACCCACTCCTTCCGAATCCGGCAAAGAAAGAAGATCCTGGTACCGCTGCCGTAACTCGATGTAAGCGAAGGGCAGGACCCTTTCAGCACAACCGGCCCATACGAATACTCATGTCAAAGACCGCATCCATCGGATCAGGG
>JAWLEX010000088.1:0-2033 GCA_041685835.1 Desulfatiglandales bacterium | reverse complement strand
CATCGGATCAGGGTGAGATAGACCGCCAGAAAATGAAGGGCTTCCCGGAATGCCGTTTTTTTCCCCAATGCGAGTCTTTCCTTGTAGAGAGTTCCGGAAGACGTTCGGGAGAAAAGATGCACGCACACCCGAGAAGCCCTTTTCCTAGACCGGGCGATGAAAAACCATCAGGATTATAACGACCCTGATACAGGGAGGCAATGTCAAAAAAACCGTGTGGGGCTGATTCGTTCATGGACAAAACGCAAACTCGCTTTGCGTTGGAGAGAAGGCCTCGAGAACAAATCAGTCCCGACACACCGGGCTAGCGGGGTTTGAGCATCAGCACTCCCTGCTCATTATCGATCTCCACGTAAAAATACTTCAGGAAATTGAGGCCCAGAAGGCCGATCTCGGGACGTCCGGGAATGTCCAGGACAAAGGCCGTGATGTCTTCTACAAGCCTGCCCTCCAACTCTATGCCGCCCAGCGTGACTTCTTTTGCCAGTACGCCCCCCCCCGCAGTGGAGACCCAGTGCTCCGGCGTGTTCTGATCCAAACTGAGGCCCAGTTTTTCAGCGGCCCCGGACGGGATGGTAACCAGAGAGGCCCCGGTGTCGATAAGGAAATCCTGGCTCAAAGAGCCGTTCAACGTAGCCTTGACCGGGATATTCTTCAGACCGGGTTGAAAGTGGATAACAACCTTGCCTTCCTCGACCCTGAAACGCTCGGACCGCCGGGTCAAACGCGCAGCTCGGTCAGCCAGTTCGGGCGGGACTCCCTTCATCTGCAGCAGATCTTCAGCCGTGCGCCAATCCTTGTCCTCCAGGGCCATCTCAACGGCCAGAAGGCGGATTTCAGGGTCCTCCGGAAACAGGCGTTCCGCGCGCTTGTGCGCACTCCGAGCACCAAGGGTGTCGGCCTGATCTATGCGGTCCTTAATCCAGTTAACAAAAAGATCCCTTGTCACCGACCGGATCCGTATAACCCCGGGACCCGACCCAAGGGCAGGGCCTTCCAGGATCTCTTCGGCCCGGTCCGCGGCACTCGCCGCACCGTAATACCGGGCCGTGGCAAGGATAGACCGGGCGGCCAGTTCGGCATCGTCCGCTTCGTAAAGGACCTCAGGGGTCAGGAGATCGGACACCTCCCGGCTGAAACCTTTTTCGTCCAGGGTCTGGGCAAGCCCCCTCATCAGGGCGGCAATGCCTTCCTTTCGAAGACGGGCCGGTGTCTGGTCCAAAGAGAGTTCAGGGAGGAGGCGGAACCCTTCGGAAAAGGCCTTCAGCCGTTCCAGGGACGGGGCCTCGTCCCCCATGCCCAGGGCATGGATGAAACGCTCCTCCCGGCCGTTTGCAAAAGTAAGGTTGTAGAAATGATCGACGCGGATATCTTCCGTAAGGTCCTCCCCGGCCGGCCCGATCCAGAGAACCCCGCGGTCGAACAGCGGGCCGAAGGTCCATCCCACCACATGCCCGTCCTGAAAATAGAGGCCGGGTTGTTCGGGGGTCCCGGCGGAGACCAGGGCGAAGCGGGTTAAACGCTCTTCCGCCTGCAAGAGGGTTTCCCCGCGTTTCTCGCTGGAGGCCAGAGATCGCCACGAAACCGGCGTCTCCGGCCGCCAGGGTTTCAGCCCGGGTCCGGAGATGGACGCGCCCTCCTCCAGCCGCCAAAGGGCCACGGGCTCGCCGTCCCGCCACGATCCGCTTACGACACTAAGCGCAAGGCCTCCATCAGAACGGAACAGCCAGCGGTCCCCGCCATAGCAGGCATTAACCGGGAGAGCGATCCACCATCCAGAGACCACGGAGGCTGGAATCCCGGCCAGGACCAGACCCGTGTGGTGTGATACGGTCACCTCTCCTGCAACTAACTCCCACGCCCCCCCGGGGCCGGCGGGCTGTGACGGTTCAGCTTCAATAGAAGGCCCTTGGCTGCGGAGTTCGATTACATTGCCTGGACCGGGCACAGGGCCTTCAGGCTCCACCGGCGGGGGCGAGAGCCTCCACACCAAAATGACCGCAGCCAGCGCAGCCAGGAACCCCAGAAGAGCA
>JAWLEX010000087.1:0-12805 GCA_041685835.1 Desulfatiglandales bacterium | reverse complement strand
ATGGAACGGGCAGGTTGCAGCGCACTCACCGAACCCCACGCACCCGAATTGGCAGTCCGTGGGACCGGCAAAGGCCAGGTTGGCCCCGGAGCAGAGCTCGTATCCGATGTAATCGTACTTCTGATAATCCTTGCGAAGCGACCTGGCGCAATGGACCACCGCCACGAGATCCTCGACGGCCCCCACCCGTTTCCCGGTTATACGGGCCACGGCCTCGGCTGTCGAGGACTTGCCCGGAAAGCACAAGTTGGGCGGAACATCCGGATCCATGACTACGGCCTCAGCATAGGCTTCGCACCCGGCAAAGCCGCAACCGCCTCACTGGGCGCCGGCAAGGACTTCCTTGACCGCCTCCACCTTGGGATTCACCTCCACGGCGAACTTGTGGGCCGCAAGGGCCAGGCCGATGCCGAAAAACAGCCCGATGCTGGCCAGCAGGGCCAACCCCCCAAAGGCCAGTTTGATATACAGGGGATCCATCTCTTTCCTCTTTTAAAAAATTGACATGCCGGAAAAACCCATGAACGAAAGTGCGAACAGTCCGGCCACGATGAAGGCGATCGGGAGTCCACGGTAAGATACAGGGATATCGGCAAAATCGAGCCGCTCGCGCACCGAAGACATCAAAAAGAGGGCCAGCAAAAACCCTAACCCGGCCCCCAGGGCCAGCATCAGGCTCTCGATCATGTTGTACTCGTTGTCCGCCAGGATGAGCGGCACGGCGATGACGATGCAATTGGCGATCACCAGTACCAGGTACACCCCAAAGGCCTTGAACAGGCCCGGATTGATTTTCCTGAGGATCGTGTCCACTCCCTGGACGGTCAGTGATACCAGGCCGATAAATACGATGATCTGCAGGAAGTCGAGGCGGTACGGCTTGAGCACGAACTGGTAAAGAAACCATGACATGAAAGAAGCGAAAACAATGACGGCGGTGAAAGTGATGCCCATCCCGACGGCAGTGGTCTTTTTCTGGGACGTGCCGAAAAAGACGCAGAGGCCGAGGTACTTGGAAAACACAAAGTTCTGAATGAGCAGGGCCCCCAGAAAAATGCCAAATATATATCCGAAGTAGGACTTGGATACACTGATGGTCTGTGTGCCCAGGTTTTTGCCTTCGGACAGGACCTCCTTAACTATGACCTGATGCGGCTGATCCTGGTTGATGGGTTCGGAAAACTCGATCGTCAGCCGCGTCTGATCCGCGCTCAGGCCGACACTCCTGATATCCAGGAGGATATCAGGGTCGGGCTTCTCGTTGACGGTGAAATTGGTGCTGTCTCCGGCCCATGTTTCGTCCACCGGTCCGGCGAATGTCAGGACGATAAGGTCCGTTTCCTTGAACTCCGCCTTCTTGATGAAACGCGGTGTGTTGCACCCGCTGATCAAGAGCGCGGCTGCCAGCAGAAAGACGGTCATGAGTGCTGCAACGTCCTTTTTCATCTCATGATCCTCGCTTCGCCCGCCGGTTGTAGACAGTTTCCACGTAATTGAAAACGGCCATCATGAAACCGACCAGAAAGAAGCCGGCCGCCGGAAGAACGAAGAAAAGCAAGGGCCTGAACCCGAGCACATCGTAGCCCAAAAAGGTCCCCATCCCCAGAATTTCCCGCACCGTCCCAAGGGCAACCATGCCGAACATGAACCCGAACCCCATGCCGATGCCGTCCCAGAACGAGGCGACAACGGTATTACGGCAGGCAAAGACCTCCAGGCGCATGGTGATGATGGCAAAGGCCACGATCAAGCGCACGAAGATGCCCATAGCCTTGTACGCCACAGGCAAGAAGGCCGCCAGGACCAGGTCGATAACCGTCACCCAGGTCGCAATCGTCAGGGTGTAGGTCGGGATTCGAATGCGGGGATGTATATGGTCCTTGATCAGCGAGATGGTGCAGCTCGAGAAGACCTGAACAAAGAGCACGGCCACGCCGAGCAACAGTCCGTTTGCAACCGTTGTGCTGATCCCCACTGCGGGACACATGCTCAGGGCCAGACGGAAAATCGGGTTTTCGTTGAGCAGACCGTTGACTACCAGTTGCGTATTGGTTTTGGTGGTTGCCGCCACAGCACATACCTCTCAAAATATCTTAAAACAGGACTGGAACGTTGCCGGCGTCTACGGCCTGGTCCAGGATCTGAATCCGGTAGGCGAACTTCCTTGTCATGGCCTTGACGCCGTCGGTCACCGCGGCGCTGGAAATGGTGGCGCCTGTCAAGGCATAGATGTCCTTGTCCTGATAGTGCTTCTGTATTTCAGCCACTTGCCGGGCCGACAGCCCGCTGTCCTCCGTCCCCATGGACCTGAGATACCGCTCGTAGTCCGCGGGGAGCGGCTCCTTCACCACGGTGAGGCTCTTGAGCGTATCAAAGGGCTTGCCGACGAACTGGTTCTTGAAATAGTCCTGCGTGATTTCTCCTCCCAGGCCGGGGTCTTCCTCGTGCTCGATCACTTCCAGTCCAAGAAGCTTAAAGTCGGTGTCTAGAGCCACCATGGCCTTGATAAAGGTCTTGAACCCGGGAAACTCGCCCGGCACCAAATAGGCCGTGCGCTCGTCCCCCATGCACGCAATGATCATGGTATCGGAGAATTCGAACTCGGCAGGGTCCTTCAAGACCCGCATAAGCGCCTTTTTGCGGTCCTCGTCGGACAGGGCCTCATCGGGCGTTATATCAAGGCTGTGATGCTCGAGAAATCGCCCGTTCAGGTCGAGCACAACAAAGGCGTATCCCTCGCCGTCCTCTTTTCGCACCGGGACCATATACCCCATGCGCATCTTGTCGCCGTCCTTGACGATGTAGCGATGGACCTGGTGCAGCCTGAGTTCGGGCGGTGCGGGCCGGCTCTTGCCGTATCCCAACAGCGCGAACATGGTCTGCTGCACATTGAGATGCTCATTCTGCTGCTTGGCCTTGGCGGTGAAGATAAATGTAATACCGATCAGCGTGCCCGCCAGCAGGCACGATATGGTAAGGGCGATGGTGATTTTGATGATCTCTCTCATTGGGCCGCCCCCTCGGAAAACCGCTTCGGCTTGAACCACTGATCGAGTGCAGGAGTCAATGGGTTCATCAGCAGGATGGCATAGCAGACCCCTTCCGGATACCCGCCCTTGAGGCGGATCAGAACGGTCAGGGCCCCGACGCCGATGCCGAATACGATCTGGCCGGAGCGGTGGTTGGGGCAGGTCACGTAATCGGTGGCCATGAAAAACGCACCCAGGATCAGGCCGCCGGAAAGCACCGCCAGGAGGGGGTCGCCTGTGAAGAGACGCTCGCCTCCAAAGGCCCACGTCAACACTCCTGTCGTGACAATGATCGACAGCGGTATTTGCCAGTTGATGTAACGCTTGTAGATCAAATACAGGCCCCCGATCAGAAGCAGAAGGGCCGATGTCTCGCCGATACACCCTGGCATCATTCCTACAAAAAAATCGGAGTACAGCGACACACGGGATCCGAACTGCTCCATTAAGGCTCCCATGCCGTAGTGTTTGAGGACGTAGAGCGGCGTGGCCGAAGACACGGCATCCACGCCGGAACCCATGTGTCTGAAGATCGCCCAGTCGCGGATCGGCTCCAGCCAGGCCGTGGTCATGGCCACGGGGTAGGTGGCCACCAGAAAGGCCCGTCCGATGAGGGCGGGATTGAATATGTTGAGGCCGAGCCCCCCCATGATGACCTTGGTGACGAATATGGCCATCACCGCCCCGAGGATAGGCATCCACAGGGACACTCCGGGCGGAATCACATATGCCAGCAGGACCCCCGTGATCACGGCGCTGCCGTCCTTGACGGTGATGGGCCGGCCCAGGAGCCTTTGGGAGATCGCTTCGGTGGCCACGCAACTGATCACACTGACCGCGGTGATGATCAGGGTCTGAAAACCGAAGACGAATACCGACAGGATGAGCGGCGGCATCAGACAGGCGACCACGGTCCACATAATCCGGGCCACGGTGATATCGGTCTTTATGTGGGGTGAGACCGATACCAGCAGGCGATGGACGTGGGCCTCCGGGCCTGGTTTGTCAGTTGTGGTGAGAGGATGGTTTGACATCATTCCGCTTTTCTCTTCTGTTCCCGAGCCTCTTTGAGTTTCCGGGCCTGTTCGATTTCCAGTCTGGCCAGACGGATGAACTGCACCAGAGGACGTTTGGCCGGACAGGCATAGGCACAACTGCCGCACTCGAAACAATCGTCCAGCAGCCCGAAGGATTCGGTTTCGGCCCCTTTTCCCGCCTCGACGTACAGGCCGATGATGTTCGGCTCCAATCCCATGGGGCAGGCATCCAGGCAAAAACCGCATCGAATGCACGGGCCGTAGGCCTGAGCGTCAACCTCGCAGGAGGTCAGAAAAAGGACCCCGGGCGTGGTCTTGGTGATCGGCACGTTCAGGTCGGACACGGCAAAGCCCATCATGGGTCCGCCGACCACCACCTTGCACAAGTCCTCCGCGGTCCCTCCCAGGTAATCGACGATTTCCGAGATAGGAGTGCCGATCTTGACGCACAGATTGGCCTGCCGCGCGATCCCTCGTCCGGTGACCGTAATCACCCGCTCCACAAGGGGTTTTCCCAGGACCACTGCATCGTAAACCGTCTTGGTGGTGTAGACGTTCTGCACGATGATCCCGATGCTCGAGGAACGCTGCCCCGAGGGCCGGACACGACCGGTGACGCTCTGCATGATCTGGTCGGCCGAACCCTGGGGATATTTGACCGCCAGGGGCTTGACTTCCACCCTGAGACCGTCGTCATGGGCCGAGCGGGCAATGGCGTCGTTCAGGGCCGCGATGGCATCAGGCTTGTTGTTTTCCACCCCGACGGCGCAGTAGGTGATGTCCAGGACCGTCAGCAGGATCTTGGCCCCCTCGATAATCTCCCGGGCGCACTCCACCATGACGCGATGATCGCAGGTGATGTAAGGCTCGCACTCGGCACCGTTCAAAAGGAGGGTGTCCAGCTTGACTCCCGGCTTGACATTCAGCTTGATGTCGGTCGGAAAACCGGCGCCGCCCAGGCCCACGATACCGGCGGCGGCGATGCGCTCGCGAAGCTCCTCCCTTGAAAAACCGCGCCAGTCCACCGGGCTGTAAACAGGGCGCAGGGATTCGGCCTCGGGGTCGGTTCGGATGACCAGGGCCGGCGCCTTGCCGGTCTGGGGATGGAGGGCGCCATCCTCCATCCCCTCGACCGTTCCGCTGACACTAGCGTGTAAAACGGCCCCCAGGTTGGTGCCGATCTCACCGACTCGATCGCCCTCTCGAACCCGGTCTTTTTTGTCCACCAGGAGTCGAAAGACGGCGCCCGGGTGCCCCTTGGCAAAGAGTACCTCATCGTCCGCGGCCGGATCCTCCCGGTGCGGCACGGACACTTCACAAGGGGCGCCGACGTGCTGCTTGAGAAACAGGGACACCTTTGACGGGTACGGCATCGTCTCAATGGGCAAGGCGTTGGTGAAGTCCTTGTTTTCCTTGGGATGGACCCCTCCCTTGGGAAAGGTCGCCGGTTGCATCATCATCACCTTGACCTATGCCGCCCTGAGTTTCTTTTCGAGGAGGCCTTGGCCGTAACGTTCCCTGGCTGTATCGGAAGCCGTTTCGGGTCTGCCGAACTGCAGCGCGTTGGTCGGACACACGGACACGCATACAGGCTGCTGGCCCGCATCGATCCGGTCCATGCACAGGTCGCACTTGACGACTTTGCCCGCCTCCGGATTCCACTGGGGGATGTGCCATGGGCAGGCCATGATGCAGGCCTTGCAGCCCACGCAAAGGTTTTCCACGACGTATACAAGGCCGTCCTTTTCCCTTCGGCGGATGGCCTCGGTGGGGCAGGCCTCCATGCACCATGCATTTTCGCAGTGGAAACAGGGGACGAATACGGAAGTCATTTTGGGAACCCCATCGACCATTTTGGGCCCCAGGACGACGATTTTCCCCAGGGTTGCTTGCAGAGGGACCTTGTTTTCGGATTGACACGCAATTTCGCAGGCATGACAGGCGATGCAGCGGTCCGGATTCGTGGTGATGATATAATCGCCCATATGTAAAAACCCTCCTGAACGTAGTAGTGATGGATAAGAAAACCTTTTTTCCGCAAGACGCTTTCAGATTTTCCTGACGGTAACCCAGCTGTGGTCCAGGGCCGGACTGCCTCCGACCTTGTCGTACAGGCGCGACTGGAAGAGCGCATCGGGCGCGCCTTTCTGATAGCTGCGCTTGCTTTCGACCTCTTTGTGGCCGAACCCGTGAAGCATGAAGGCCGCCTCGGGATGGATCATGTCCGTGACAAAGGCCCTCATAGTGGCCTTGCCGGCCTTGGATTCGACCTCAACGGCGTCGTTGTCGGCGATGCCCAGGTCCTTGGCCCGACGGGCGTTAATCCACAGAGGATTCTCAGGCACCAGGTTATTGAGGTAGAGGTTGTTCTGGGTCATGACATTGGTGTGCGCCACACAGCGCCCGCACATCAGCCGGAACGCCCCTGTCTCCATGTCCAGAGGCTCATAAGGCGGCAGCGACGGGATCGCGTTACTTTCCATGAGGTCCGAGACGAACTCGATCTTGCCCGACGGGGTCTTGAATTTGATCCCGTCGTTGCGGTCCCACCATATGGCCTTGTCGCTCAGGGAAACAGAACCCGTGGCATCGAAATCCTCAATCTTGATATCCAGGTCCGCCAGTTGGTAATTCCAGATGTCCTCGACGGTTTCATAGGGGAAATAATTGCCGACCCCCAGACGATCGGCCAACTGCTTGACGATCCACCACATGGGCTTGGTATCGAAGCGCGGCCGGACGCAGGCGATTCGGCGGTTGATGGCCGGCTTGAGGCTGGCACCCATCTGCAGGGGATCCGAGCGTTCCAGGAAGAAAGACTCTGGAAGAATCACATCCGCCAGGGCCGTGGTGGAGCCGAAGTTGACGTCGCTGGCCACGATCAGGTCGAGTTTTTGCAAGGCCTTGAGATTGGTGTTGTAATCCGGGTTGGACATCAATGGGTCGTAGCGGAAAGCGAATACGACCTTGATCGGATAGGGATCTTCGTTGAGGACCGCATGAGGGAACATAAAGCCCACGCCGTGAGACGGATCGGCGATGGGGAACGTGTCCTGGCCGCACCCGTCGAACCGGCGCTTGTCCTCCATCTCCGGAAACTTCTGGGACGAGTAGGTCCTAAGGCCCGCCTCGTAGCCGGCATCCTTGAGGCCCTTTTTGATGAAGATCCCGCCCGGGCTCTCGATGCTGCCCATGAGGGCGTTGAGGATCATTATGGACCGCCGGAAGTAGGTCTCGGTGGGATGGTGGGAGCCCCGATATCCGTAATGGAAGACCACCGCCGGCTTGACCTTGCTTACTTCCCGGGCCAGCTTGACGATCTCGGCTGCCGGAATCCCGGTTTCCGGCTCGGCCCATTCCGGGGTGTAGGGATCGATGAAGCTGCACAGCTCCTGAAAACCCTCCACCCAGCGTTCCACATAGGGGATATCGTAGAGCTTTTCCTGAATGATGGTGTGGATCAGGGCGTAGTTGAGCGCCAGGTCCCCGCCAGGGCGGATCATTTTATAATCCGTGGCCTTGGCCGCCGTGATAGAGACCCTCGGGTCGATGTAAGTTACCTTCGCGCCCTTTTCCATGGCCGAAATGAGGGTGTTCATGGCCTTGACTTCGATCGATTCGAAGACATTGCGGCCATATAGGATCACGTGCCTGGCGTTGCCCCAGTCGGCGTTGATCTGGCCGTCCGTGTACCCGATGATCGAGCGGCAAGCAGTGTTGATGGACCCCTTGCATACCGTGTCATGGGTGAAGTGGTTCGGAGAGCCGATGGCCTTTTGAAAGGACTTGGAGATGTCGGATATCAGGTTGGCGCGTTCGCAGTAGACCGAGCTTTTGGCCCCGTATTTGTCGAAGATATTCTTGCATCGGTCGGCTGTGTAATCCAAAGCCTCGTTCCAGCTTACCCGCCTCCACTGGCCTGAACCGCGCTCGCCGGTGCGTATCAGGGGGGACTGCACCCTCTGGGTATCGTTCAAACCGGCCACGGCCGCAGCGGCCTTGGGGCATACGCCGCCGTTCATGGCCGGTACGTGTGGGTTGCCCCGAATGCTGACCACCTGTTCATTTTCCACCTCCACCTGGATCGGGCAGCGCACGGAACACATAAAACAGAGCGTATTGATAACCTTTTTCATCACCTAATTCCCTCCGGTATATCAGATATAAAAAAAATGATCGCGGTGGTTTCCCTGACACATCTCCAATGCCACGCGAGACACGACTGCTGAGCATCCCCTCATGATTCAATTCGACATACAGAGGCTGTGACAGCATCTGCTGCCCACCCAGAAACCGTTTTCGGACACCGGGAAGTTTCCGATTCAGGAATAATGGGGCATTGAGGTAGTTGTGTCGAATTTCCAAAATGTCTCCTGGATCCGAATAGCAAATAGCATGCCTATAATTCAAAACATACCGGGGCTCGCCCGGGCCTCGAATTTTCACCGATTTGTCGGCTAACATTCTGTAATACCATTATTTTTGAGTTTTTCTTTTTGGGCCTTCATTGGCCTGGTGAGGCAGGGGAAAACAGTTTCCGCCTTTTATCAGGGGGAGACAGAGATATTTTACAGGTGGGGGTGCAAGAATAATCTTGCACTCTGTGAGGTGAAGTAATAGCTTGTGCATGCAGCGGTGTGAAGGAATTGGCCGTCACGTCTTGTTCGTTCATCTGCAACAATTGAATGGCCCCCGGAATTAATAGGATATGAGCAAACAAAAGGCATTGGAGCACAAGAGCACAAAGGTGGAGAGGCTGGAATCCCTGGAGCGGTTGTCCGCAGGGATCGCCCATGAGATAAACAACCCCCTTGGTCTCATCCTTGGATATACCCAGCTCCTGCTGAATGAGGCGGAACCGGGGGACCGGTTCCATGAAGATCTCAAGACGGTCGAAAAACATGCCTTGAACTGCAAAAATATCGTGGAAGACCTCTTGAGTTTTTCCAGGTCCACTGAGATCGCAAAAATTCCTGTCAACCTGAATGACCTTGTAAATGAAGTGCTCTCGGTCGTCCAGCCGCGCTTCGACGCCAAAAGGATCTTGATCTCAAAAAAGCTCTTTCCGGAGCCCATTCATTTGAAGGTCGATCCGGAAAAGGTCAAACAGGCATTCATGAACATCCTGATAAATGCCGAGCAGGTCATGGATCGTGACGGCATGATCAGGATCAATACAAAGCTCGATGATTCGCCAAGTAGAGCCGTGGTTTCCTTCAAGGATACGGGTCCCGGAATCGAACCTGAGATCATCCACAAGATATTTGATCCCTTTTTTACCACGAGGCCGACCGGAAAGGGAAACGGGCTCGGCCTTGCAGTGAGTTACGGAGTCATAAGGGATCATGACGGTGAAATCCGGGTCAGGAGCACTCCGGGCACGGGAAGCCAATTTACCGTCTTGTTGCCTCTTGACGGATCCAACGGCAGGAAGAAATGAAACGTGAGGAGAAGCTGCCCATGGAAGACAAAGAGGTCCTTCTCATTGTCGATGATGAGCCGGACATGGCTTCTCTCATAAAGAGGGCCGTTTCGTCTGAAACGAAATGGCATGTGATGACGGCGGATTCCGCTAAAGAGGCCCTGAACATCATGCAGGGTCGCACGGTTCACGTTGTTCTTCTGGATATAAAAATGCCCGGAATGGACGGTATAGAGCTTTTAGAAATTATTAAAAGACAAGTAAATAGCCCTACGGTAGTTATGATGACTGCCTATGGAGTCATAGAAACCGCAGTAGAAGCCATACGAAAAGGAGCCTATGACTTTATAACGAAACCTTTCGATAATACCCGGCTTATTCTAACCTTGAAAAAGGCCATGGAGCGCCACTTTTTGATCAGTGAGAACCGCAGCTTGCAGCGTTTGGTAAAATCCCGGAATGTTTTTCAACAAATGGTGGGCATGTCAAATCGAATGAAAAATGTTTTCGACACCATTCAGATGGTGAGCAAGACCGACGCAACCGTACTTATTACAGGGGAATCAGGCACCGGAAAGGAGCTGGTTGCAAGAGCCATTCACCGGCTCTCCGACCGAAGCGATAAGCGTTTTGTAATCGTGAACTGCCCCGCTTTACCCGGGAGCATCCTGGAGACCGAACTGTTCGGCTATGTGAGAGGTGCTTTTACGGATGCAAAGCAGGACAGGCAAGGCCTTTTTCGCGAGGCTGACGGAGGAACTATTGTTCTGGATGAAATCGGAGACCTTCCCATCAATTTCCAGACAAAGCTGTTGCGGGTCTTACAGGAAAAGGAGATCAAGCCGCTGGGCCATCCGAGGAGTGCCACGGTGGATGTGAGGGTCCTTGCATCGACAAACAGGAACTTGAAAGAACTTATGGCCAAGGGAGAGTTTCGAGAGGACCTTTATTACCGGCTCAACGTGGTATCCATCGAGGTCCCTCCTCTGAGAGAAAGGCCGGAAGACATTCCTCTTCTGGTTGAGCACTTTTTCAGGAAATACTCGAAGAAATTCGGAAAGGAAGATCTCGGGTTGGGCCCGGATTTCATGTCGGCTATGTGCAGCAATCCCTGGAACGGCAACGTCCGGGAACTTGAAAACGTCATTGAAAGAGCTATTATAATGACAAAAGGGCGGAGTGTCCGCTTTTCGGAACTGGATATGGAGAACCAAGAAAACCGTTTTCTTCAATGCCCTCCCAGCAGTTTGCCATACAGGCAGGCAAAGGAAGAGATGCTTAACAGGTTCAACCTGGAGTACCTTACGGGCGTATTGGGCGAATTTCGTGGGAATGTGACCCATGCGGCCAGGAGGTGCGGCCTTCAAAGACAATCCTTCCAGCAACTACTGAGAAGATACGGAATCAAGGCCGAGGAATACCGCACCAGAAATTAAACAGCCTCGCTAACAGATCTTGCCCGATATGCAATATATTTACTGCGCCCTGCGGCCCTTTTTCCCTGCTTAATCACGGGCTTAAAATAATTTACTAAATAATTCAATATATTAGGTCCGATTACGGGTCGGGCACGCATATTGCGTACTAAACAGGTTTGCGCCGCCTGCGGCGATGCAAACGGCAGTGGCTGCGCTTCGGGCGCTTGGCACATTAAATTGTATACGCAATCTCCGTCCCCAATTGACTGCGGCTCATCTTACACTGCCGACAGGAGACTCCATAAACGGAGAAGGGGTAAACGCTTTCAGGATTATTTCTGAGTGCAGAGAGAGAGGCGACCTCGGTGCAGTCCGTCGAGCCTTTGCGAGAAGAGTGCTTGATGCCGTTAAAAGAGGCAATGAATCTGAGAAACTCTTGGAAGTAATCGGTCAGGTAACAACAAAAAAACCAGCCAGAGGAGGAAGAGTATGAACAAGAAACGTTTTTTTTGGGTCACCGGTATTTTTGTCTTCTTGAGTTTCGCCGCGCTCGCTCTTGCCCAGAGCGACGCCGGGCATACAACATCGGGCATGCCGGACAGGATGAAGTTGGCTATTGAACAAAACCTGTTAGATGAGCGTTTTGCAGCAGAAACCAGAGAAGCTGTAGATCCGAGCGCTGATCCCGGCCTGTTTGGTATCCCCGGGGCGCCGGATCCGAACCTCTTCCTGGGGTTTCTCTGGGCCATATGGGTGGGCTGGATTTTCTCCACGGTTGGCGCTTTCGGCGGCATCATGGCGGGCGTGGGGCATATTACCATCTTCGGTATAGCTCCCTACGCAAAATCCTTCCCCAAGGGCAGCCCTGTGAACACCCTCTTGACCGATTCCATTCGTGTCTCCAACCAGTGGCTGGTGGGGCTGAGCGGGTTGATTTCATCCATCAATTACTACCGCATGGGCCGGCTGGTGGCCCCTTTGGGCATCTGCCTGGCCATCGGCGGCATCGGCGGATCCTGGCTGATTCCGAGTCTGACGGCCGACAAGGTCTCACTCAGCCAATATGTCGGCTATTTCGGCCTCATTGTTTTTGTCATCGGCGGCTTCCTTATTTATGAACTCACCCCCAAGGGGTCGGCAGGCAAGAAGGAGGCCAAGGCCGCTGCCCAGGCCTTTGAAAAGGCCGTGCGGGAGAAGGCCGACACACGGGACCAGGGGGTCAAGATCCTGGAAGGGTCCTGGACCGTTATGCTGATTGCCGTATTGCTCGTGGTGGCATCCGCATTGTGGGTAAACCTGATCGGTTCGCATAAGTGGGTGGCCTACATCCTGGTCCTGGCCGGCTGGGGGCTGACTTTCTTCATCGGCAAGATTAAGATGACCTTTTACGGCCAGACGTGGGAATTCAAGGCCGTACTCCCCATGCTGGGCGGCATTTTCATCGCAGCCGTTGCCGCATTTCTCGGAATCGGCGGCGGGTTTCTCTTCGTACCTTTTTTGACATCAGTGGTAGGCCTGCCCATGTACGTGGTAGCCGGTACCTCGGCCCTGTGTGTCTTGATCGGTATGATTATTTCCATTTTCACTTACATGGTGGGCAAAGGAGTTCTTATCGCCTGGAGCTTTATCGGGATGGAACTTGTAGGTATCTTTGTGGGCTCCATGATAGGGCCGCGCACCTCCAAGTACATACCCGACAAGGTCCTTAAGATTATCTTCATCATTCTTGCGTGCTATATCGGTTTGCGATATACAACACAGGGCTTTCTCGGATACAGTATTGTTCCGCCTTATTAATCAAATAATGTTTAGCTGGATGGGCACTAGCTGGTGCCCATCCAGAAACGCTTTTTGGGCACTGGCAAGTTTCCAATTCAGAAATGAGGATTTTTTGTCAAG
>JAWLEX010000213.1:0-2947 GCA_041685835.1 Desulfatiglandales bacterium | reverse complement strand
ATGGGTTTGATACTGAAGTTTGGTCGGGATCAAGTATTCTGTTGGTAGTACTGACTTAAATGGACTGGGAAGGCACAGGTGGTGATCATGACTGATAAGCCTACCTACGAGGAGCTTGAGAAGCGGGTTCTGGAATTGGAGCAGGCTGAATCCGAGCGCAAGCGGGCCCTTAAAACATCGCAGGAGAGAGAAGAGCATATTCGTTCTCTATTCGAGGGTATACCAGTCGCCCTTTTTCGAACCGCCGAGGATGGCCGTATCATCAAGGCCAACCCGGCCTTGGCGGCAATGCTGGGGGTCCCTGACAGCGAGACTCTCTTTTCGTTTAATGCTGCCGAGTTCTATGTAAACCCTGATGACTTTTTAGAGCAGCGCAGGGTACTTAACGCCTACGGCACATTATATGGATTTGAATTCCAACTTCGCAGGCGGGACGGTTCCATCGTTTGGGTCAGTGAGTCGACACGGACCATCCGGGCGTCCGATGGCCAAGTGTACTACGAGGGGAGTCTTAATGACATTTCAGATCGTAAGAAGGCGGAGGAGGAAATCAGGCAGAGCAACTCGGAACTGGCTGCGCTCAATGCCATCGGCGCAATAGTGAATCAATCTCTCGATCTGGAAATCGTTCTAGAGTCCTCTCTGAAGAAGACGATGTCGGTCCTGAATGCTGAAGGGGGCCTCATCTACCTCTTCGATGAAACCAGCGGAACCTTTTCACCTGCAAGCCATCAAGGGATTTCAACGGATATGCTTCGGGAACTCACCGGATTCAGATGGGGCGAGGGGCTCTCCGGGCGCGTGGCCGAGACAGGGGAGCCTTTGGTGACCTCTCTGAGTGAAGATGTCAGAAACATCTCGTTAACGAGCGTGCAGGAGGGATTCCGTTCCTATGCCGGTGTTCCCATAACATCAAAGAACAAGATGCTGGGAGCGATGTCCCTGGTCACACGGCGGGAAAACTCTTTTAAGCCCCAGCACTTGAGTTTACTGGGCCAGATCGGCAACCAGGTCGGCGTAGCCATTGAGAACGCGTATCTATATGAGCAAGCGCAGCGGGATATTGCAGAACGTAAGCAAGCAGAAGAGGCTCTGCTCGATAGCGAGCAGAAATATAGAATTCTCGTTGAGAATGCCAATCAAGCCATATTCGTTGTGCAGGACCTAAAACTGGTGTTTTTCAATCTGAAAACCACTGAGCTGATGGGCTATCCCGATGAGGAATTACGGTCAAAGCCGTTTATTGAATTCATTCATCCAGACGACCGTAAGATGGTTATCGACCGGCATGTCAGACGACTGAAGGGAGAGGAGCTTCCTCATATCTATTCTTTTCGGATACTTCACAAGGATGGCAGCATCCGGTGGGGCGAGCTTAATGCCGTCTTGATCAACTGGAATGGAAACAGCGCCACGCTGAATTTTCTAAGCGACATCACCGAACGTAAGCAAACTGAGGACGCACTGGTAGAAAGTGAGCAGAGATATCGAGCCCTTTATGAAAGCACACTGAACCCGATCGCTATAATCAGTACAGATGGCAGATATTTTGATGCAAACCCAGCGTTCTTGAAATTTGTAGGTAAGACAAAAGAACAGCTTTTGGAAATGAGAGCATTTGATTTTGCACCTTCTAATAAAAAGGAAAGTCAACAAATAAATCACAAAAAGTTATGGAAATCCGGAGGAACCATAGAAACTGCTTATTTGATTAATGGTGAAGAAAAGCTATTAGAGCTTACTATTACACCATTCCTATACCAAAATCAAAAAGCAATTTTAGGGACTGGAAGAGATATTACAGAAAGTACTAAACTTCAATCGCAACTACGCCAAACCCAGAAGATGGAATCCATCGGAACCTTGGCCGGAGGCATTGCCCACGACTTCAACAACATTCTGAGCATCATTGTAGGGAACACCGAACTGGCCATGCTGGATCTCCCGAAATGGAGTCCTGCCCAGGACAACCTGAAAGAAGTCCGGGAGGCAACTTTCAGGGCACGGGAACTGGTCAAGCAGATCCTGCTCTTCGCTCGGCAGAAGGAACACGCCGTCTCCAATATTCATCTGGAGCCTATTGTAAAAGAATCCCTCAAGATGCTCCGGGCCTCCATGCCCTCCACGGTGGAAATTCGTGAGAACATCGAGGAGGGCCTTCCGCCCGTTCTTGCGGATCCATCCCAGATCCAGCAGATTATCATGAATCTGTTCACCAACGCCGGCCAAGTCATGGAAGAGGAAGGTGGAACCTTGACGTTCACATTGGACAGCGCAGAACTGGAGACCCCGCTGTATACCTTGTCGGCCCTGCTTCCTCCCGGCCGTTACTTGCGCATGCAGGTGCTGGATACGGGTCCAGGCATCCCATCGGAGAATCTGGAGAGGATCTTCGACCCCTTCTTCACCACAAAAGGGGTAGGCGAAGGTACAGGCCTGGGGCTGGCTGTGGTGCACGGCATTGTCCAGAACCACAAGGGCGGAATCACCGTAGAAACCGAAGAAGGCAGGGGAACGGTCTTTACCGTGTACCTGCCCGCCTCGGAGGTAGAATCGGTTGAAGTAACAGCAGAGGAGAAGACGGAACTCCCCCGAGGCACCGAGCGGGTCCTTTTTGTGGATGATGAGCCCATGATCATGAAGCTGGGTCAGCAGATGCTCGAGCGCCAAGGGTATGAGGTGGAAACTCGGGCAAGTGGCACGGATGCGCTGGAGTGTTTCGGGCAGGATCCGAATCGCTTTGACCTGGTGGTCACGGACATGACCATGCCCGGCATGAGAGGGGACCGGCTGGCGGAAGAAATCCTGGCGATACGCCCTGACATCCCAGTGATCCTGTGCACCGGCTACAACAAACAGACCTCAAAGGAAAAGTCCAGGGAGATAGGCATTCGTGCCCTTGTTATGAAGCCCTTTACTCAGCATATGTTGGCGAGCACGGTGCGAA
>JAWLEX010000212.1:0-2959 GCA_041685835.1 Desulfatiglandales bacterium | reverse complement strand
CCGCGCAACCTCTTGATTTCCTTGATCTTGACAAAAAATCCTCATTTCTGAATTGGAAACTTGCCAGTGCCCAAAAAGCGTTTCTGGATGGGCACCAGCCTAGGAGCTTTTCCCCGCACCGGTTGCAAAACAGTCATGATTGTGGTTTTCTTGCTGCATGACAATGCGCAGGAGGCAAGCCCATGGAATCAGGGAACCGCAGGAAATACTACCGCGCCAGGATCGCCCTTCCAATAAGCTGGGAAGTGCTCGATGACGAGGAAAAGGCCGTCGTTGAAAAAGGCCTGGGAGTCACCCTCCTTAAAAAGGGATGCCTTCCGAGCCCCATCGACGAATACCTCGCCGATGCGCCCCCCGGCTCCGAAGAAAAGCGCATCTACAGGTGCCTGCAGCTCGTCAACAACAAGCTCAACTTCATTATTGATCACCTCATGGGCTCATGGGATGAGCGGCGTCCCATGGACGACTTGATCGAGATCAGCGGCTCCGGCCTCAAGTTTATAACCGGCGATCCGCTCTCCGTGGGGGACATGCTTCGAATGAATCTCGTAATGCCGGACAGCTTCCACTACCAGATGGAACTCCTTGCCGAGGCGGTCCGGGTGGAACCGGAGAAGGACCACTACCTGGTCGCCGCCTCCATCAAGGCCATTGATGAGGAATCCAGAGACGCAATCGTTCAGGCTGTATTTCGCAGACAGCGCCAGGAGATCAGGGTCGATCGAGACTCCCCTGATGATGAGGAGGAGGCATGATCCGGCTCTCCCGGGAAGCGTTTGCCGAGGTCTCGATGTTTACGTCCGTGGGGAAACTGGTAAAGGGCCTGATCCATAACCTGAACGGCCCCCTCCAGAACCTGGGCATGGACATGGACATGATCAGGTTTTCACTCGGTAATGGCGAAAACCCCTCCCCTGCCGTGATCGAGGAGATCCAAACGCGGATTTGCCGAATGGAGGGGGAATTCGAACAGATCAACCGCCTGATACGCGCCGCCGCAGCCAGGGTCACAACGGATGAAGACGATGGGTACCTTTCCCTGGGCGACTTTTTGGACCAGGAAATCACCTTCCTGAACACCAACCTGTACTTCAAGCACAGGGTGCAATCCGAGGTCCTTCTGGAGGATGACCTCCCTCGGCTTCGCGCCCTGCCTCAAGAGGTGCCGTCAGGACTCCGAAGCCTCCTGGAGGCGGTTACGGAAGATATGGAACGCCGGGAGATGGATGCCTTTTCCTTAAGGGCACGGAAACACGGGTCCGGCATCGAGGTGCGGGTGACCGCGGGGAGAGACCACCTGTCCGATGAATTCCTCAAGGCGGTGCATCCCCTGTCACCGGAGGGTGACTCCTTAAGGGTCAACCGCGAGCAAATTGCCGCGGCCCACGCCTTCATCAGGCTCGAGGAGGCCGGGGTCAAATGCGAGGTGACGGAAGAGGCGGGCGGGACCGGAATCACCTTGACCCTGGAAACTCAATAGCTCTCTATCCGCTACTCGTAATCCCCTCGGCCGAACTTGGCCGTTTCCATTCCAATTGTGATCACTAGGTCCGAGACCACGCTCCTGAGCTTGTCCGGCAGTTCCGGGGCCGCTTCCATTCTTCTAAGGCTTTCCAGCCTGCCTTCGAGGTGCTCCACCAGCGGCTTCATGTCTGATGCGGGCATGGATGTGTTGCCGAGGCCGGCCGCATAACGGTCGATCATGTCCAGCGTCTCACGGATCTCTCCCAGGAGCATGTCCTTAGCCCCCCCAGAATGGGCCGCGCCCGGTTTCTCCAGGCCCGGGATGAGTTGCACCCCGTCAGGAGCCGGCATCCCAAGCGCGCTTTGGACCCCGACTCCTTGGACACGGTCCTTCCCCGCCACCTGCTCCATGATCTTCTGAAATCGGCCCTCTTCTCCCCGATGGGCAGTATTCTTTTCACTCACGGAGCCCGGGACTTGTCCATGCTGTACGTCGGTTATCTTCATTGTGCTGTCTCCAGATGAATGATGCTTGCTGTTTTTTCTCGCTGAGACGCTATCAAAAGTTGTCTTTTCTGAATGCAAAATGACTGCCAGAAACCCGAAAAGCAGGGCCGGACTTCACAGTTCGGGGCCGATTCAATGCAACAGGCTGTTATTGTTATTTTTTATTTTAGTGCGAGAAGAGTCTTTAAAGCGTTGGGGCTTGACGAGCGAAATAACCGGCGACAATGGATTGCAGGCCGGAGCGAAAAGGTGGGAAGATTCTTCCGCCGCCCGGAAAGGGGTTCCCGAAAGGCCCGTCATTCTTCGACCATGCGAAGGGCCGCCCCTGCCACATCAGGCAGTGCCACGACCTTCTCCGCCGCCTCACGCCTTATGGCCTCCTTGGGCATGCCGAACACCACGCAGGTGCGCTCATCCTGCGCGATGGTGCGGGCGCCGGCCTGCCGCATCTGGAAAAGTCCGTCCGCACCGTCCGCCCCCATGCCCGTGAGGATGATGCCCACGGCATTGCCGCCCGCATAGTCGGCCACGGACTTGAAGAGGACGTCCACTGAGGGCCTCTGATGGTGAACCATGGGACCGTTCTTGATCTGCACGTAGTAGCGGGCGCCGCTTCGTCTCAGCAGCATGTGAAAATTGCCCGGCGCAATGAGTACCTGCCCGTTGACGACCGAATCCCCGTCCCGGGCCTCCTTGACGCGGACGGCACACAGCGAGTCGAGCCGCTCCGCGAACGATGTGGTGAACTTGGCCGGCATGTGCTGGACCACGATGATGCCCGGCGAGTTGTGAGGCATGCCCATGAGCACGGTTTTGATGGCCTCGGTTCCACCTGTGGAGGCCCCGACGGAAAGGATCTTGTTCGTGGTGGTGCTCAGGGCCTTGACAGCGGTGACTTTCTCCCGGGCCGCCGACTGATTCAGCGCGGACTCCGCCTTGACCTTCATGTCGGCGTTGGCTACGGCCCGAATCTTATCCGCGAGCTGAA
>JAWLEX010000211.1:1354-2967 GCA_041685835.1 Desulfatiglandales bacterium | reverse complement strand
TCCGCTATCCTGCGGAATGGTCCTTGAGCTTGACAAAAAATCCTCATTTCTGAATTGGAAACTTGCCAGTGCCCAAAAAGCGTTTCTGGATGGGCACTAGAAAGATAAAAATGAATAAAAGTCACGAAAAAACAAATAACACTCACGAATAAAGAGTCAGACGGGCGGTGAATAATGCAGGTGAAGACGGCTGGCCCTAGACACAGACAAATGACACTGCTCAATTGGGTTGCTAACGCAAAGAGACGTGTTGTATGTATTACCCTCTCCATCCGGGCCTATTCCTCCCGGGAGACGGTGGTCCATTTATGAAAAGGAGAGGGGTGGAGGGTGGCCCGCCCCTCGGACGTGTTCGTATTAAGGCCTGAGCAGGTCGTCGCTCTGCTTGGGAGCATGGGCCGTTTCCGGGCGGAAACCGGCCATGGATGTTTAAAGGAGCCATGTATTCAATGAAAATCACCAGGTTCGTTCCATCCATACTGTTCGGCGAGAATCGATTCGAGGACCTGAACTGGTTTATCGATGAGCTTTGTCCCGGAGGAAGAGGATACTCAGCGTATGTGGTTGATTCCGTTCATCAGCGGACCGGTCTGGGTGACCGTTTGAGGCCGAGGTCTCAGGACCTTGTCCTGTGGTTCGACGCCTCGCTTCGAGAGCCCAAGACCTCGGATGTGGATGTTGCCTGCGCCGACATCATGGAGAAAAAGGGCGGGGATCCGCCCCGGATTGTGGTTGGTATCGGCGGCGGCTCCACCATGGACCTGGCCAAGGCTGTTTCCGTGCTCATGACAAACCCCGGGTCGGCCTCTGATTATCAGGGATGGGATCTGGTCAAGAATAGGGCCCTGCCGAAAATCGCGGTCCCTACGCTCTCCGGGACCGGGGCCGAGGCCACGCGTACGGCCGTGCTCACCGGGCCCGTAAAGAAGCTGGGTATCAACAGCGACCAGAGCATTTTCGATGGGGTCCTGATGGACCCCGAACTGTTGAAAACCGTACCCGAAGACCAGGAGTTCTACACAGGAATGGACAACTTCATTCACTGCGTGGAGGCCTGTCACGGGAGCGCCATGAATGCCATGGGCAGACCCTTTGCCCTTCAGGCCAGGGCTGTTTTGGAGGGTTTTTTTCTGAAGGAAAAGAATTATGCGGATTTCATGGTGGCTTCTTTTCTGGGGGGCTCCTCCATTGCTAATTCTTCGGTGGGTATCTGCCACGCGCTGTCATACGGCATCGCCTTTGTCCTGGGCTTTCGCCACGGCATTGCCAACAGCATCGTTTTCAATCGCCTGGAAGAGTTTTACGGCGATGACGTCCTGATGTTCCAAAGAATGGCGGAACAACACAAAATTCGACTTCCTGTCAATGTCACCCGCAATGTTACGCAGCAGCAGATGGAAACCATGATTCAGCTTGCTTACATGCTTGAACGCGACCTGGTGAGCGCCCTGGGGCCGGATTTCAAGCGTATCCTGACACCCGAAAAGATCCTGTCCCTTTATGAGAAGATGTAGGCCTCTCCGGTTCAAGGTTTATCAAGTCCGGCAGGGGTTGTTATGCCTATTCCCTGTCATAACCAGCCGGGATTGAAGGATTGCAGGGCGCCCGGATCG
>JAWLEX010000211.1:0-1254 GCA_041685835.1 Desulfatiglandales bacterium | reverse complement strand
CCCGGATCGCATCATCCATCCCTATCCCCGTGTCGGTCACGGAGATCTTGACATATCTCCCCGGAGTAATCTCAAAGGGTTTGATGTATCCATGGTCGAGGGTGACGTTTTTGGTCTGGATATAGAGGTCACCCCCGTCCGGCATGGCCTGCCAGGCATTCACGTAGAGGTTGAGGAACACCTGCCGTATCCGGCCCTGGTCTACTTCCACTGTCCACAGGTCCTTTTCATACTTCCCGTGAATCCGGATCTCCTTTTTCGTGCGTCCGAACATCCTGTTCTCATGATTGATGAGAGTATTCAGGTCAGTGGGCTTGACCTCGTACTTGCCTCCCATTGCAAACCCAAGGAGATCCCGGGTCAGATCGGCGGCACTCCTGACATATTCCTCGATTCCTTTCAGGTGTTCATAGTCGGGATGGGAAGGGCCCTTGTCCATCATCATCAATGAGGCGCACCCTTGAATCCCCATCAGTACGTTGTTGAAATTGTGAGCTATGCCACCGGCCAGGGTGCCGATGGATTCCATTTTCTGGACCTGGGCAAGATGGGCTTGAAGTTTTTTAACTTCTCTTTCCGACAGGATTTTCGCAGTAACGTCTCGACCTGTGCCGCTGATGTAGGGTTCTCCGTCCTCAGGGTAGACCATTGAACTCCGGTACTCGAGGTAGATTTTTTTACCTCCCTTGGCAAAGTAGAGGCTCGTCCCTTCATGATGCCCCTCCTTCTTGATCTTCTCCAGGTATTCGCTTTCGAAGAGGGCGGCAAGCTCAGGTTTCATGTAATCCGATGCCTGTTTACCTATCAACTCCTCCTCGTCATAACCAAAGAGCTTGCACATGGCAGGGTTCAAGGAAAGGAACCGTCCCTCGAGGTCCTGGGTGTAAATCACATCGCTGATGGCGTCAAAAAGGTCCCGAAAACGCTGTTCTGATCTTCTGCTATGCTCGACAATCGTTCTAAGCTTCCATTCGCTTTCTTTCAGCCGCTCCGCCGCCTGCTTACGCTCGGAAATATCTCTGGAAACGCCATATATTCCGATAAAATCAGCGTGATGATCCCGCATTGGTTTCATGCTGTTTTCCATCCATAACGTGGAACCGTCCTTGTGGTAGTATTCAACCTCGATAGTAACGGACCTGTCCGGCTCGACATCACCCTCATCTTCGTGTTGAAGTGCCTTTGAGAATTCCGTTATTACTCTCTGGAAAGATTCTGTGGTGAGCATATCTTCCAAAGACTGCTGTTTCCGTT
>JAWLEX010000210.1:0-2977 GCA_041685835.1 Desulfatiglandales bacterium | reverse complement strand
TAGACTCTATACCGGCCTATCTCCGGATCGCCGCGGCCATGCTCGACAAGGTCGGCCTTCCTCCGGCACCAAGAGAGGCAGTGGCTGCCATGCTGAAGGAGGGCCTTTCCGGGTTCCATCGCCTGATACCCAGTGAAATGTCACACAGGAAAGAGGAACTAATAGAGGCCTGTTTCAGGGCTGGAAAGGAGATTGCCACGCGGCTTTACCCGGATTCGGCCCCACTCATACCGGGAGTCAGCGACCTCTTCCGTTGCTTGGACAAGGCAGGTATACGCATTGGAATAGTCTCGTCCTCTCAAAAGGAGTACATCGAAACGAAGCTTTACCCATTGAAAGAGGCCGGGATCGACTCTCTGGTGGAGTCGGTCATCGTGATAGAGGACACTTCGGAAATGAAGCCCTCCCCGGAGCCCGTGGCCGCCTGTGCCGGACGCCTGGGAGTGGAAGAGGCGAAATCCCTCTTTGTGGGGGACACAGACGTAGATATCCTGGCAGGAAAAAGGGCAGGTACCTTCACGATCGGGGTGTTGACCGGCGTGGACGACTACGAGACCCTTCTGGCACAAACACCCGACATAATCCTTCCCGGTGTAAGGGAACTCATTCCGCTGTTTTGAGCCTGTATGAACCCGTCTCTATTCTCCGTACTTCCCGGCCTTTTCCTTTTTTTCCAGCTCAAAGTCATAGGGGGACGGTGGGATTTCGCCTTTCAGGAGGCTTCGAAGCGCCCGAATATGGCTGTGTTCCCGTCCGAGAACAGGTTCGAGAGACTGAACGGCCCGGCCGAGGGTCCGGTCGAGGGAGGCCTGGACGCTTTCGCGGACCTCTTCAGGCAAGGCGTGATACTGCGCCACCAGGTTTCCGATCCAGTTGTCCAGATACGACATATCCCTGCTCTCCAGGGGGTAGGAGTACCCCTCGAGGGCCCCCGCAGATGACGCGAATTCATAGAGTTCCTTGTAAAGGTCCATATTGTGCCTCCCGGCGGAATACCGTGGTTCATGCAGGGTCAATCGGCCCCGATTCTGTGGTGACGGTCACGCAGTCGCCGTTGTCGAGGCCCAGGGTTTTCTTGAGGCTGCATGCGGCGATGATTTCCATGACCCGTTTCTCGTGGATCCTCACATCCTCTGCGGGCAGTATAACGGCGGCGGGGATTCCGTTCACCGTGACCTTCTTGACCCCGGCGGAACAGAAAACAGGGTCTTCAGGGACCAGTGAGAAATCCTGTGCCCCTAGAAAAGGCCCCAGACGTTCGAGGTCCGCGTCGATCACACGGACGTTGAGCGTGCCCGGATAGGGCTCATAACCCAGCATATTCCTGCACTGCTCAACCACCCAGTCAACCCGCGTGAAGACGGCGCCTTTTCCGGCCCCGCTTTGAATTATCCCCCGTAAGACCAATTGGATCCTTGTCTGACCTATGGAGGTCTGTTTGACTTGCGCAGGGGCGAGATCGTTTTTTGAGAGTTATATCTGGACCGGGTCGAATGAAAGGGTTGCATGAAGGTCCGGCGACGAAAAACTCCTCCATGCAACCCTTGATTTGAAGCAAAAAACGGGAACAGGAAAGATCCTGAACGGGGGTCAGCTCTTGGCGGCCTTTCTCGACTCGGCCAGCCTCTGGCCCAGGTTCTGCTCCTTGGCCACCTTCCTTCGTTTGGCAGAGAGGTACTTGGCCGAAAGGGGCTGTCTGGCCTTGAATCCCCATTTGGCGCGGTATTCTTTCGGGGTGAGATTGTGTTCCTTGAGATGCCGCTTGGTGATAATCTTGAATGGCTTACCACATTCGAGACAGGTAATGGTGGCCTGCTTGATGGACTTCTTCGGGTCCATGGGCGGAGCTTCAGCGACCTTATCGCCTTCTTCGGTTTCATCGCATTTAATGTTCTTCAGCGATTCATAGGTGGATTTGATCAGCGAATTGATTTCTTCCGGCGTAAGCTTCGAGACACCAGCCTGTGCCTGAACGATTTCCGCCGCCAGTTCATACAGTGATTTTGTCATCGTCTTCCTCCTGTAATTCAAATGGATGTTTACGTCTGCAATTCTCAAAGAGAATCATGTTTGAAGTGGACAAAGCAGATATTATTTTTGAGATGGTAAGGTATATCCAAAACTGTCTATTGTCAAGAAGGGAATACAAATATGTTGGAATTTTTTTAGAACGTCCCTCAAATTTATGATTTTTCTCTTCTATCCAAACAAAAACGGCCATGGATAATTCGTTACGCCTTTTGCTAACGATCCAGAAAAATGAACGGGTGTCATTGTGGCCTGCTTTGCGAACCCTAGTAACCCAGAGCTTCTCCGATCAGCTTCACGTGTATGCGTCCTTTGATCATGTGCCCCTCGATGATGCTCCACATGTTGCAGATTCGTTGCTCTGAACGACAATCGTGACATAGCCCGTCTTCTACACAAGGGGTCTTTAGACCAAGCCGAATGGCATTCACAGGTGCCGCATAGTGCATGACCCTGGCCATGGCGGTTTCAAGGTCCGGAACAACCTTGTTCATGCCGACTACCAGAATGACTTTTCTTGGGCCAAAGGCCATGGCTGACACCCGGTTGCCCATTCCGTCCAGGTTTACCAGTTTTCCGTCCAGGGTAACAGCATTGGAGCTGGCGATCATTACGTCCGCCGTGAGGCCCTTCCTTCTCAATTCGAGCCCCTGTTCGGGTGTAAGTCCTTGTGCATAAGGATCGATCAACTTCAGTCCCGGCAGGGCTGAGACGGCATCCCACAAACCCATGCCCACTGCTGTCATAGTCCCGTTTCGAAATACCGTTGATCCTTGCTGGATCATTGCGAGGATCTCGCTCTTGGCCTGACCGGCGGTCTCTGCGTATGAGCCCTCCATGCGCCGCTTATCAAGGGCCTCGATCACCTTTTCAGCGACCTTTTCATTCCAAGCTCTCTGATGCGAATCCATTTTGCACCTCCTGAAAAACGCCGGATGTTATAGTTAGT
>JAWLEX010000209.1:0-2991 GCA_041685835.1 Desulfatiglandales bacterium | reverse complement strand
CTGGCCTCCCGCGCTTTATCCTCAGGCGAGGAGGCTCCGGTGCACACCATGCTGGACCTACTTAATCGCTGGGACGCTTTAGCGCCTCTCCTTCGGGAGGCTGCAGGTCTTCTTGATAAGGTTTCGGTAGAGGAGTCCGTGGACCTTGATTATGTCGAGCTTCTGGCTCCGGTTCCCAATCCCGGCAAGATGATGAACGTGGGGCTCAACTTCTACGACCACGCTGAAGAGATGGGCATGGAGATCCCTGATGACTTTCAGCCGAACTTTTTCTGGAAGGGAGACCGGAACTGTATCATCGGGTCCGGACGCAACATCCGGCTCTCTTCTGACTTTGTGGACTGGGAGGCCGAGCTGGCCGTGGTGATCGGAAGGCCGGCCAAGGACGTGGAACCTGAGGAGGCCATGGACTGTGTGGCAGGGTTCACCTGCCACAATGATGTAACGGACCGGCGGTTGATGATGCAGGAAGGCGGGCGGCTGGATTTCCTGGCTGGCAAGTCCCGGGACACCTTCGGCCCTTTGGGCCCGGCCCTGGTGCCGGCGGACCAGGTCCCCGATATAAAGAGCCTTCGTATTCGATGCCTGGTCAATGGGCAGGTGATGCAGGACACCGGGGTTGACCGCATGATCTGGGGGCCGGCCCGATGCATCTCGTCCCTGTCAAAAGTGCTCACGCTTCAGCCGGGCGACGTGATCGGCCTGGGGACAGGGGCAGGTGTGGGCTGGACCCACGGGATGTCCCTGGGGCCCGGAGAACTTCCCAAGGCTGTTGAACGCATGCACCAGGGCGGCGGCTTATTTCTGAAGCCGGGGGACACCGTGACTGTTGAGATTCCGGGCGTGGGCCGCCTGGTAAATGGAGTGGAGAAATGATGGCTGAGAAGAGCAAAGCCCTGGACCGCGTGATTCCAATGGTGCAGGAATCGGAGAGTTCCCCGATCCGGCGAATGATGAAGACCATGGAAGACCGATCGGACCTTCTGAACCTGAGCGCCGGAGAGGCCGCATTCGACGCACCCGAAGAGCTGATTGAAGCGGCGGTGTCGGCCATGCGTCAAGGGCGCAACCGATACACGTCCACGAACGGGACCCCGGGAATTCGAAACGCCGTGGCCTCATTTCTGAATGCAGAGATGGGCGTGAGTGTGGACCCTGAGGAGAACCTGCTAATGACCGTAGGAGGTATGGAGGCCATTTTCCTGGCATTTCGCCTCCTCGTGGGACCCGGCGACGAGGTCCTGCTTCCGGACCCGGGCTGGGGTATCCTGCGGCCTATTACAGATCGCCTGGGCGGAGTCTTGCGGTTCTATCCGCTTATGAAGGGCGACACCTGGACCATCGATCCCCAGGCTATTCTGGACAAAATCAACGACACCACCAAGCTGCTGGTGATTAATACGCCTTCCAACCCCACAGGCGCCGTTCTTTCACGCGAGGGGTACGCCGCCGTGCTGAAGAAGGCAAGGGAGTACGGCGTGTTCGTACTCTCCGACGAGGTGTATCACAACTATGTCTATGAGGGCGAGCACGTGAGCGCGCTCCAGTTTGACCATCTGGATCACGTGATCATGATCAACAGTTTCTCCAAGACCTTTGCCGTGACCGGCTGGCGGCTGGGTTACGCCGTGGCCCACCCGTGGGTGATCAGGCAGATGAGCGTGTTCAAGGAGACCATCTCCCTGTGTTCGTTTTCCATCGGGCAGTGGGCCCTGTCTGACTATCTCGCCGGAAGCCGTCCTTACCTGGATCGTGTCCGCGAGCTCTGCCGGGGCAACATGGAAACCATGGTTACGCGGTTGAATGCTATTCCCGGGGCACGCTGTTCCCAACCCTCCGGGGGCTTCTACGCATTTGCCGATTTTTCCAGGGCAGAGCCCTCTGATGAAACACTGTTCAGAAGGCTCCTGGAAGGCGGCGTGGCAGTGGTGCCGGGCGGGTTCTTCGGGGCCCAGGGTGCGGGCCACGCTCGGATCATGTTCGCGACCGACCGGAATCTGATCGACCGGGCCATGGAACGTATGGAGGCCGTCTTGACCTCGTAGGCGCCGGCTTTTCAGGTCGGACGCAGGTGGAGAGGATATGACAGGGAACCCGTCAAAGCGCAGGTTGATGCTGGGCAACGAGGCCATCGCCCGAGGGGCCCTTGAAGGAGGTATTTCCTATGCCACTGGATATCCAGGGAACCCTTCCTCTGAGATCCTGGAGACCCTGTTCAAGTGGGGCGAAACCAATGGTGTGGCCGTAGAATGGTCGGTGAATGAGATTGTGGCCCTCGAGGCTGCCGCGGCATTCGCTTTCTCCGGGAGGAGAGCCGTGGTGACCATGAAGCAGAACGGGCTGAACGTGGCCGCCGACTTTCTGACAACGGTCTCCCTGGACGAACTGACCGGCGGCTTGCTGTTGGTGGTCTGCGACGACCCCGGCCCTTTGACAAGCAGCAATGAGCAGGACTCAAGGCACTTCGCCAAGATCGCCCAGGTCCCCCTGCTCGAGCCCGGCACCTTCCAGGAGGCCAAGGATATGGCCGAATACGGGCTCGATCTCTCCCAGCGATTCGGGATGCCGTGCATGCTCCGGGCGGTCTCGCGTCTGTCCCACGGGCGGGGAGCGGTGTCCTTAGGGCCGGTCCGATCCCAGGGTCCTTCGCCCCGCTTCGATACCACCCGTCCCAAGGTGGGCCTTCCGGCCTTTGTAACCCCTAACCATGCCAGGCTTCTCAGGCTCAGAGATGAGGTGCGGACTGAGTTCGAGTCTTCACCGTGGAACGAATATACGGGCCCGGAGGACGCTCCCACCGTGGTCGTGGCCTCCGGCCTGACCGCCGCTTACGGCAGGGAGGCGATTGAGGAGCTTGATCTTTCTGATAGGGTGGGACTTCTGAAGCTGGGCACCACCTGGCCTCTCCCCAGGGAGATAATCCTCGAGCGGCTGACCGCGGCCGATACGGTTTGCTTTCTCGAGGAAGTGGACCCGTTTGTGGAGGACGGG
>JAWLEX010000086.1:0-13230 GCA_041685835.1 Desulfatiglandales bacterium | reverse complement strand
TTTTTGCCACATCACCCCAGCACAGAGGGTTTCATGGCGAAAAACCTTTCCAAGGTGGGTTAACTATGGACAAGCAGATACCACGGATAGATTGCCGATCTCTCACGTTTTCTCCTGGCCTCTCCGAGAACCGAATGGTTCAGGCCCAAGAATCCTTCGGGGTTGGAGCCATCCGGCGGCTCCTGTGTTTTGCCCTTTATCTGTTGGGCCTCAATCGCAGCGCTATCGGCAGAGCGTTGGGGATCCCGGCCGATACGGCAAAATCCATCATCAAGGCCGTCAATCAAAACGGCTTTGCGGCGTTTGAAGATCGTCGCCGCAGTGTTTCCCGTTTCCGTCCACCAGCTCCGGTCAAAAGACCTCCGATGACCATACGGGAGGAGGGCCGTGATGTTGTGCTCGATTTTGGTTTCCCGGATACACAGATCCGTCTTTCCCGCGAGGATCCTCTTCAGATGAAGATCGTCCTCTTGTCCATGGTCAACAGTGGCCTTTTGTCCGCAAGGAAAGCCGCCGGTGCTCTTCGGCTCACCGTGACCCACACCGGCGTGCTGGCCCGCCGACTTCGTGAACAAGGGAGCCAATCTCTGGTCGATCAGCGAAAAGGGCAGCAGCAGGATTTTGTGGTAACCCCTGAGGTCAAGGCCGAGCTCATCCAGCAATTCGCCGTCGATGTCATGACTTCCGGCCGCACCTCCAGTTCCGGGATCTCGGAAAAAATCAAGGAGCGTTGCAGCATTGTCATCTCGGAACGCACGGTGCGGCATCATCTGGCCCGCATGGGGCTCAGCGGAATCAAGCGTTCGTTGCCACAGTTGGTGGCGGCTGTAAAAAAAACCTCCAAGAACTGTTCCGACTCATGAGACCCCGGCTCCTAACGATCATGGATTCGCCACACGCCTCGCTGGAAGGCAGACTTCAAAAGCGAGCGGTAATGGTCGCCCTGAACCTTGGAGGGATCGACCGGCAGAGCATCGCCCTGTTCACCGGGTCCTATCTCAAAACCGTGGGCCGCTGGATCTGTCGAGTGGAACAAGGCCGCCCCTTGGAGGACGCAAAACGATGCGGCCGTCCCCGCCGCTTTACCGAATCCTCCCGCCTTACCGTGATTGCTGTCTATTGCCAACAACGTCCGCCGCTTCCTGGGGTTCACCGCTGGTCCCTGCGGGATGCGCAGAGGTATTTCCAAGATCACCCGGAACGCCTCGGCACCACCATGAGCCATTCCACCATCCAGCGGATCCTCTCGGAGCATTGCCTGCAGCCCCATCGCCGCAAGTACTATTTGCAGATCACCGATCCGGATTTCTTCCCGAAAATGGAACGGATCATCGACTGCTATTCGAATCCGCCGGAAAACCTGTACTGTTTCGATGAGTGCACCTGCATCCAAGCACTCAACCGCCTGACGCCCAACTTACCCGTCAAGGCCGGTCAACCCGTCCTCGAGGACTTCGACTACCGGCGAAACGGCACCACCGATCTTCTCGCGTTTCTCAACCCCAAGACCGGAAAGGTGCATGCCCAGTGTACCCCCAACCATGATCGCCATCGCTTGTGTGAGGTCTTTTCTGCACACGTGGGGCTCCATCCGCCCCAGGCCGAGATTCACTACATCATGGACAACCTCAACACCCACTTCCACGACGACTTCTGCCAACTGGTGGCAGCGTTCAGCGGCGTCCCCTATACACCCCTCAAAACCGGGGCCGAACGCCGTGAGTGGCTGGAGTCCCCACACAAACGTATCGTCGTGCATTTTGTGCCTTTTCATGCCTCCTGGTTGAACATGGTGGAGATATGGTTTGGAATCTTAAAGACAAAATGTCTGAGATACAGCCATTTCTTCTCGATTCCTCAGCTCTGCCAAGCGATCCTCTCTTTTGTGAGTACCTGGAACGACTTCTACGCCAATCCTTTTCATTGGTCTTACATGGGAGAAGGACTGCACGGAAAAGCCGTGCGTCGTTTCAATCGGCTCCTGGAGATCGAAACCGATCAGATGGAAAGTACGTTCCTGACCAAACAACTGCTTCTCATGTCCAATATCGCCGAGCAGTACCTGCACTTCATCCCCAATGCCGACTGGGCCCATTTGATCTCCCTTGCCAAGGAGAAATCTGACTATATAATGCATACTATCGAAGTCGATAACAGGCCGAAAGTGAAGAAAAGAGGCTTGGAAGCACATAGTCGCTTTGTGCAAACCGTCATCCAGCAGCCCTTGGCAAAGGCAGCGTAGCTGACTATGTCAACAAGAAATCAAATTGCCAAAAAACTGAGCGAAACTTTTGAGACGCGGTACTAGCGATCCACAGAGCTCATGAGGTACGCCCCGACAAGCAGGAACAGGAAGTTGGCAAACCATGCCGCCAGAAAAGGTGGAAACACACCGGACAATCCGAGCGATCGGGAAAAACCCAGCGCAACCATATAAAGGAAAGAGATCAGAATCCCGGCGATAACAGAAAGGGGGATTCGCACCTGCCTCTGCATGAGAGGCACTGCAAAGCCAATCATCACCATGATCACAATAATCACCGGATATGCAACTTTCATGTTCATATCAACTATATATCTAGTATTATCATATCCCTCAGACTCCATTTTTTCAGCAACTTCTCTCATCTTGAAAAACCCCAATTCCTCGGAGTCTTTCATTTCTTTGACAAATGTCTCAGGGGTCTCAGGAATATCCAGAATATGCTCATCAAACCTTTCAAACTTGTATTCACCATCTTCATCAATAACTTGCATAACACCGTCTTTAATTATCCACTGACCATTCTCCCAGACTCCCTTGTTCCCGTCGACCTTCTTTATGACCCTGAAGTCATCATCAAAAAAATAAAAACTCGCGCCCTGCAGGATATTGTCATAATAATCATAATGCTTTATCCAGTAAATCCGATTTTTTGCCCGATACCAGATTTGATCGCGACCATAAAAGTGACCGCTGCTTCTTTTTTCAACCTCATAATTCCAAATATCATTCACTTTTGAGTTTGTATAAGGGACAATATATTCACTTATTAAAAAAACCAAAGATACTAATAATAAACCATAAAACAACATGAGTTTTGCCAAAGAAAATATATCGATTCCACAAGCTTTAATTGCAATTATCTCATTTTTCTTTTTCATCATCGATATCATTATTATTATCGATAATAGCGTTGCAGGTGGCACCATTTGTACCAAAATAAAGGGTATTTTAAGCAAAAAATATTTGAAAATTAAAATATTATCAACGCCGGACTCTATGAGCCTGTCTATTTTTTGAACAAAATCAATAATTATATAAATTGCAGAAAATATTAGAACGCAAATAAGAATAATTTTAGCGAGTTCTTTTAAAATATAGGCATGTAGTATTTTCATAAACAGGTCAAACTCTTAAGCCAAATAAGCTGTTTAGGCGAGACACGATCATCAGATACGGCCTTTTTAACGAAACACGATTTATAAGAGCGAGGGTCACCGGGGCCCCGGATCATGTGCGTCAGGACACGCTCGCCTTAGGCTGCATACGTGAAGGCGGATAAGCTCTTCGCCCCAGAGGAAGCAAGGGTCTCTCCCGGGCCGCCCTCCTCATGAGATACACACCCGAAACCAGCAACAGGAGGGGCGGAATCCAGGGGCCCGCTACAGGAGAAAGCAATCCCGCCTCAGAGAGGCTTCGAAACCCGGCCCAGCATATATAATACATTAAAAAGACTCCCAGGCCCAAAACCCCTCCGGCCAAACGCCCCCTGGCCTTGATCTGGGAACCGAGCGGCACACCGATCAGCCCTATGAGAAAGACCGCCAGAGGAATGGAGAAGCGCTCCATCATCTCCAGGGTGGCTTCATTGTACCGCATGGCATCGGAGGAGGAACCGCCGGCCTGCCTCCGGTGCTCCAGCAGTTCAGCCATAAACATCTCCTGGGGCTCTTTTTCTCCCCCACTCTTGGCCGGAATCATCTCCTCCAGGTCAATCTTGAAATCATATGTCTTGAATCTAATCGACCTGACAGCCGACAGCCCTCGTTCCGCAATAAAAATATTACCATCCTCCAAATGAAAATTAAGATCCTTTGCTTCTTTCGGGAGGATAAGCTGTCCCTTTGTGGCGACGATAGTATATGTCATCCGTTTATCATCTCTTTTATCAAATATAAAAACATCACTCATCATATTATCTTCATATGATATATTGTTTATATAGAAATAGACATCCTCAACAGGCTCAAAAAACACCCTCTCTTTTAATCCTATATTGGTTGTCGATTTAAGTATATTAATGCTAATTTCGCGAAAAGTCTTGCCGCCCAATGGGCCAGCATAGAGCGATATTGTTAGCCCAATTAAACAAGCCAATAAAGCAAATGCAAGCACAGGTGGCATTAGTTGATAAAGGCTGGTACCGGCTGATTTGAGAGCTATGATCTCATTATCAACTGAAAACCTGGTAAAGGCTATAATAACAGATATAAGAGTGGCAGCAGGCAATGCGTAAAGGATAGTTTCAGGTATCAGGCATATCACCATATAGACTAAATTATATAAACTCACATCATACTGAACTATCCATTCAGTAATAATCAGCATTTCCCTGGCAAGTGCTATAAAAACAAAAACAAGCAGGCTTACTATAAAAAAAGAGATGATTTCCCTCAGAATATATTTATGGAGAATAATTCTCAAAGGCCTAAAACCGGAATTAAGAGTCATTTCAAAAGGCTAGGCGGCCCACAAGCCGAGGGTCCAGAGTTGTCTTCCTGAGTCGATCAACCCAGTTCGTTCGCCGGCTTTTCACTTCCAGTGAACCAGCTCTTCCGGGGATCGGGCATAATCCACGGCATTCTCCAGATCGAACCCATTAGCCCCTTATTCCTGAAAAGCCGTCAGAAAAAACAAGAAGTGTTGATGTTAGTATAATCGAAATCGAAATCGGGATCGGGATCGGGATCGCAATCGACAGAGAATAAAATTATACTTGGACACGAAGAGCTTGCTCTCTTCCGCTGTGTTAAGGAAGGCTCCGGGGGCCATGGATTGGAAGAAATCGATTTCGATCCCGATAGCGATTTCGATCCCGAAGAAACCAAACTAAACGCTTATTCTTAGCGCCAGTGCTCCTTGACTTTGGGTTGCGGGTCACGACCCGCATTAGGAATAATATTCCATCCGGTATCTGTGGAGCTCATTTTGATCGCCCGCGATTAAGTGAAAACCGGCCTCTGCGGCCACGCACCCCAAAAGGGTCTTGGCCAGGAACTCACGCGCCTTGGTCTCTATAGGCAGGAGCACATAGGGGCCTATGGGCGAACCACCTTTCCTGCTCACTATCAATGCCCCCCGGCCCAGCCGAGTGCGTGATGGAGTGGAGGTCCTGTGCCAGGACCAGCGTGTCCCGATCCTCGACCCTGACTCCGTTGTCCGCTATAGGCACTGCGACCCAGCCCGAAGGATCCCAGTCCGTCTCTTCTTCCATCTTGCGGCCCACAGCCACACTGTTCGGGTCCGCGGTCCAGCGGATGGATTTCCTGTAAGGCCTGCCGTACATATCAAGGTGCACACTCACCCGCAGGCCGGCCGCCTCCTTCAGGGCCTTAAAACCAACATGGGACCGCAAATAGATTATTTTCATTCTTCCAACCCTTTCAAACCGCCCGGCAAGATGCCGTAATGGATTCCTGGTGCCAGACCTTGGTCATGATCACCCTCACCGAATCAGTATCGGGAGGCCGCAGACCTGCGGCGACAGTGGCCTTGTCAAAGGCAATGACCGCCTGCTCCAGGTTCATGGACACGCCGTTCAATGTGGGATACCCCAGGATCTCAGCCAGGTGAAGAAGCATGGTCACCTTTGGTTGATAGATGACATCGAAAACAAGGGGATGGTCCATTGCTGCAAGGACCCTCATGGACCATGCTATATTGTCTCCAATGGCCCGGGACGCCTGGGCGAAATAGTCCGGCAGGGCATCCGGCCCTTCAGGCACCCGCAATTTATAATCAAGAGGGCCGAGAGCCGTGTAGGGCCGAAGGCTGAAGGCCCCGCCCGCGTCCTTCTTCATGGTCTCAAACCCCACGGACGTGCAGTTGGCCAGGAGAGAGGCCCGGGCTGCATCTCCGGCGGTTACAGGCCACGCGATGACCTCGGCCCTGCACAAGGAGGCCAGGCGCTTTGCCAGACCTTGGGCGGGCCCCGGAGTTCGGTTGGCAAGCAGGAGGGTCCCGTCTTTCCCCAAGGCCTCAGCCAGGCTGAAAGCGACGGCAAACCCGGCCCCGCCCGTGCCCACCATGAGGGCGCATCTTCCCCGAAGCGGTCCCCCAACTCTTTTCTCCAGGCCCCACATGGCCCCTGCACCGTCGGTATTGGCCCCGCAGAGCCTGTCCCCGTCACGATAAAGGCAGTTTACAGCGCCTATTATCCCGGCTTCATGGTCGACTTCATCCAGATAAGGCATAATATCGATCTTGTAGGGCATTGTTACCGATCCGCCGATGAAGCGCTTGTCAGATCGCAGCCCTTCAACAACCTCCCCAAGCCGGGTTGGAGGCACGTCAATGGCCAGCATTGATCCCGGCAGGCCCAGTTCCTCAAAGGCGGCATTCCACAGGGAGGGCGACTTTGCTCCCCGCGAAGGAGACTCGCCCAGGATGGCGGTGAAGAGTTCGGTCTTGTCCGGAGCCGCTTGCGCCCCGGAGTTGAAATCACTCATAACACAGTCTCTTCTGAAAGGAGCAGTAAGCGCTCTCGAAGAATCCAAGGTCCTGGTACTTGCTTCTGTATGGTTCCCATGCGCCTGAGTATGCGGTAGAAGAGCACGGCAAGCATAAAGAGATCCGCCATGCCCCCCTTAATGAAATAGCTCCAGCGGGCGCGAAAAAGGCCTCTCAGCATGGCCAGGCGCAGGTCTTGTTCATGTCAGGGAGAACCTGTTCTGCCGCGTTTGGTTCCTGCAGTGAGGTCTGGAGCCCGGCGGTCACGGCAAACAGAAAAGACCCTCCCGCATCAAGGATATGGGTCTCGGTCATACCTCCCGTCAGGAGGACCAGGGTGGAACAAAGCGTGAAATAACCTACAGCGTATTGACGATGTTGCCATCCGGCCCTGAGAAGGACATAGAACAACCAGATGAAGGCAGCGATGCCGAACACCCCGTAGCTTACGGCCATGTGCAGGAAATTGTTGTGAGGATGCGAAATCCCCTCTTCTCCTCCGCCTGCCAGCATGGACTCGCGATATCCGCCGGTACCCACTCCCAAAAGCGGGTTCTCCAAAAAGAGATCAACCGCCCACCTCCACATGTAGATGCGGTCCAGATCCTTTGTGTAGGCCTTTCCCCAGACCACTGATTGTTCCGCTGTGAAGTGTTCATGTATTTCCCCGATAGTCCTGACCACCCTCTGCCTGGCTATGGGGGAGGCGAGCATCACCGCGATCAACAGTGCATAGACCAGGACGGCCCATCTTATGGACGGCCTTGGGAGGACATTGTAGATCATCATAGGACTGAGCACGGCAAACACCAGGTACCCTCCACGGCTCTCCATAATAATGAGATGTAGAAAATAGGCCGCAATCAGAAATCCGAACAGCCCTTTGTGAAGCGAACTTGATGATTCCCTGAAAAAATAGGAGGCGGTCAGCATCCCCAGGACAACGAGGGCGGCCAGGGTGTTGTGCCCGCCGTATAACCCTATGTAAGCGTACTTTCCCACTTCAGCAAACACAGGAACGATTTTGAGGGCCTGAAGAAAGCCCACGCACGCATTCACAAAGAGGCCAGCCAGAAAGGCATAGAGCAGCAGCTTTCCGGCCCGCCTCGAGGGGCGAAGCCCTGACAAAGCAAAGGGGATCAGCCAATAATGGGCCTTTTTTGCATAGCTCAGACCAAGGTCCTCGAAATCCGGCGTGTAAATCAGGCCAACGCCCTTCAGGACAATGACCAGCAATACCGGCCAGAACCAGGCGGCCGTCAGGAAGTCGGACCGGCGGACCCAGAACGCGGCCGAGAAAAGCCAAACTGCAATCAAGGCCCCTTCCGCAACAGTGAACGGGCCGGTTCCAAGGGGCATGGCGAAAAAGGCCCCAAGGAGAACGGCGTAAATCAGCCGGTCGGCCAGGGTGTCACGTTCAAGAAACGGCAAGGCCATCCTAGAACAGGGCGTAGATGAATGGAGCAACCGAGCTTCCTTCCGTGAATACTATGAGCGTTCCCAAGAGGCAGAGCATGATCACTATGGGCAGGAGCCAATACCGTTTTCTGATCTTGATAAACTCCCAGAACTCCGAAATAAGGGACTGCTTAGCCATAAATACCTCCCGTGAATCCTTTACTGATCAGAATCGCTTATGAAACCGCTCCTTCGTCTGAACCGGCTCTTCCCGCGCAACCCAGTAGGAGGAAGCATCCCGGTCGATCCTGCACGATATGGGCTTTCCCCCGAAAATGCGCTTGAGCAAGGCCGACGGCGTTATAACCAGGTAGTAGGCCAGGGTAAGGACCGCGGTGGTGACGGCCCTTCCTATGGCGTGGGCCGCCTTGAGCCACCCTGCGTGCACCGGACGCATGGGCCCCGGAATCACCACAAAGCCCAGGCCAAGTAATGCCAACACCCCGAACAGGTACATGGGAATCGTCTTGTCGCGCCAAAGCGCCAGGGAAAAGAGCGCCCCGAAAAACACCAGGGCAATCAGCCCGAATTTTCTTATATCCTTTTGCTCAGTCCAGGATGAGCTCATTTCTCCACTCTTTGCCCTCGTGCCAGGGAGGCTGCTCCTCCTTGAACAGGATGCAGTCCTCCAGTACCAGGACGTCCATCTCAGTGCGCATGAAGCAGCGATAAGCATCCTCAGGGGTGCAGATGATGGGTTCCCCGCGCACGTTGAAGCTGGTGTTCACAATGACCGGGCAGCCCGTGATCTCCTCGAAGGACCGGATTACGTCATAGTAGTCGGGCTTGGTCTCCCGGTTTACGCTCTGTATCCGCGCCGAATAGTCCAGGTGGGTCACGGCGGGGATGTCGCTGCGCTTGTTCCTGAGCCGTTCCAGAATTGGCAGGCCGTTCCCTTCAGGCTGGGGAAGACGCCTGTCTTTGCGCACCCCGGCCACAAGGAGCATGTAAGGGCTGGGCCGGTCGATCTCGAAGTAGTCCGAGATCTTATCCTCGAGCACTGTGGGGGCGAAGGGCCGGAACGACTCCCTGTACTTGATCTTGAGGTTCATGACGCTCTGGGTCTCCACGCTCCGCGCGTCGCCCAGGATGCTGCGTGCGCCCAGGGCCCTCGGACCGAACTCCATTCGTCCGGCCATGTATCCGACGATCTTGCCTCGGGCGATCTGTTCGGCGATGATCCGGGTGCGCTCTTCCCTGTTCAGGCGGATGTAGGGGTAGTTCTTTCCGTCCAGAAAGTCCTCCACCTTGTCCGGGGAAAACGACGGCCCCAGATATGAACCCGCCTGGCTGTCGCACCCCGGCGACACGCAGCGCTCTTTGCCCAGGTAGCGGTGCCACACCGACAGGGCGGCGCCCAGGGCCCCGCCCGCGTCCCCGGCCGCCGGCTGAATCCAGATGTCATCAAAGGGACCTTCCCGAAGAATGCGGCCGTTTGCCACGCAGTTGAGGGCCACACCGCCTGCAAGGCAGAGGCGTCTCATGCGCGTCTCGCTGTGCACATGCCGCATCATTCGAAGGATCGTCTCCTCGGTGACGGACTGGATGCTTGCGGCAATATCCATCTCGCGCCGGGTGATCTCGGTCTCGGGTTTTCGAGGCGGGCCGTCAAAGAGCCTGTCGAAACGCTTGTTGGTCATGCGCAGGCCGCCCAGGAAATCGAAGTAGTCAAGGTTAAGACGAAGGGAGCCGTCCTCCTTGAGGTCTATGAGTTCGTTCAGGATGCGGTCCCTGTAAACGGGACGGCCGTAAGGGGCGAGCCCCATGAGCTTGTACTCGCCGCTGTTGACCCTGAACCCGGTGAAGTATGTGAACGCCGAGTAGAGGAGGCCCAGAGAGTCAGGGAAATGGAGCTCCTTGAGCAAGGCTATCCCGCTTCCCTTGCCCGTGCCGTAGCTGGCGGTGGCCCACTCACCCACGCCGTCAATGGTGAGAATTGCGGCCTCCTCATAGGGCGAAGGATAGAACGCGGACGCCGCATGGGCCTCGTGGTGCTCGGTGAACAGGACGTCCCCTTTGTATCCCGTCTCCCGCTCCACCACCTTGGGCACATGGAGTTTCTTGCCGAGCCAAAGGGGCATGGCCTCCAGCCATGAACGAAGCCCCTTGGGCGCGACCGTCAAATAGCTCAAGAGAAGCCGCTCGAACGTGAGAAGAGGCTTGTCGTAAAACACCACGTAGTCAAGCTCCTCCGCAGTGATATCGGCGTCCTCGAGGCAGTAGGCAATGGCATTTGCAGGAAAACGCGGGTCGTGCTTCTTGCGTGTGAACCTCTCCTCCTGGGCCGCGGCAATGATCCGGCCGTCCCTGACCAGGGCCGCGGCGCTGTCGTGATAAAAGCATGAGATCCCGAGAATATCCATATCAAGCGGACCCTTTTCCTCTTCCTGAATCTGACCTGACAACGCCTCCTTCGCCGGACAGCGCCGAAAATCCTCTGAGGGCCCTCCCTCTTCTTTCTTGACGCAGGCGGTCCAGTTCTTCATCCAGGACGTCCCTGGCCCGGTTCTTTTGGACCGCGTGATCAAGGTGATACTGAAGGGCCATGAACCATAGGTTTCTGCAGGAAACACCGCTGTGAAACAGCCGGTAGCAGATGTCCGAGTCCTCGCGGCCCCAGGCCGCGTCAAAGGTCTCGTCGTAGCCGTCCACCAGGAGGAAATCCTCCCGGGTCATGGACAGGTTGCAGCCCCGAAGTGAGGTCTGAAACCGCCTCCCCCCGGACAGCAGCCGTCCCAGCACAGGACTTCTAAAGGCGTTCTTGCGGTTCCCCAGACCCGGCGTCAACGGCCCGGGCATAGAAAACGCCTCCCCCTTCAAAATCCTTTCACTCAAGGGCTCGGGCAGAAAAGAACGCTTCCCCTGAAGAAACACTCCCCGGCCCGCCATAGACAGATGCTCCTCCACAAAACAGGGGTGCAGAACAACGTCGTGGTCCACGAAGATCAGATACTCGGCCCCGGTGTGCCGAACAGCCAGGTTCTTGATCCTGGCCTGCCGGATGCCCCTGTCCTCATGCCGTACATGCAGCCACACGAGCCCGCTGCCCTCCAGGGCTTCACCAACCGCCCCAGCAGTCTCCGGGCCGGACCCGTCATCCGCCACGACCACCTCATCCGGCAATCGGGCCTGACGCTTCACGGACCTGAGGACAGCCGCAAGCGCCTCGGGCCAGTTGTACGTGGTGATGACGAGGGCTACGCTCTGTCCTTTCACCTTTATCCTTGTCTCCCGGATCCTCTAACCCTAACCTGCACCTTCACCTACACCCGCTTTCACTATCCCATCAGTTTCTCATAAAGGTCTTCAAACCTCTGCACCACAACACCCAACTCGTATTCCCTCTGAATCCGTTCCCGTGCCCTTGCGCTCATCACGGCCCGCTTTTCAGGACTCATCTCCAGAATTTTCCGCCAACCTCCGGCGAGCGCTTCGCTGTCTCCGGCCGGGACGACAACACCCGTATCCCCCACAATCCGGGCCGAATCCCCCACATCGGTTACCACGCAGGGGACCCCGCAGGCCATGGCCTCTCCTATGGTGTTGGAGAAGCCCTCGCCGAAAGCGGAAGAAGAGGTTGCTATGTCCAGGGCTGCAGCAATACACGCCACATCCTCCCGTTGCCCGAGCATGTGGAGCCTTCCTTCCAGGCCTTCAGGCACGTAAGAAGCAAGCGTCCTGTTGTTCGGTGTGACACCACGCCCGACCATCACAAAGTGGGCGGACGGATCATTCCCTGCCAAAAGGGCCGCGGCACCGAGAAAGTTGGGGTGATCTTTCATGAGATCAAAGCGGGCGATCAGGCCTATCAGCTTAGCATTCTCTTCAAGCCCCAGCTCATTCAGGAGCCGGCCCCGCGCACTCTCATCAGGTTGGAAGGCGACCGTATCAAACCCGTTGGGAATCAGGACCATGCGATCGGTCAGGTAGCCGCGTTTACGGTGAATGCGGGCCCCCTCCTGCGAGTTCACCACTATGGCGTCCGCCAGGGGAGAGAGCACGCCGCACAGCCGCACCACCAGGGCCGTCAGAGGGCGATAGTGCCGGAGCCGCATATCCGAGCAGCGTATCCCCCAGACCACCCTTCTCACCTCGGCCAGTCGCCCGACGAACAACCCAAAGAGATCGGCATGATACAGCCAAGTCTGAATGATATCCACTGATTCCCGTTTGAGCAGGTGGTAAAACCTTGAAAGCCCGCCGGGCGTGGGCTTTCCACGGCCCATTCCCAGCCGGAAGACCGGCACGCCGGCCTCGGCGATCTTCTTGCCGATCGGTCCGCGCTCCATCATGGAGATCACCACACACCTGAACCGATCCCTGTCCATGCGGGTGACGAGTTTCCTGAGCATCTGCTCCGCCCCGCCCATGTTGAGCTCGGTTATGACGTGTGCAATGCGGATGGGTTGCGAGGTCATACGGAGGAGTTCACAGCGGATTCAATCAACAACGACTCATAGGCCCTGACCGCATTTGCGCACTCAAAGGACTCAGGAAGCAGTCTTCCGGCATTCATGTTTTCCCAGGCCCTGCCTCGGACGATCTCGATCAGCTTAGCCGCCATGGCCCCGGTGTCCTCCGCAGGCACAAGCCAGCCGTTAAGCCCTTCGGTGATGATCTCACCGGTCCCTCCCGGGCAGTCGAATGCCAGCACCGGGGTCCCGCACGCCAGGGACTCCAGCACGGCATTGGGGGACCCTTCATACCTGGACGAAGAGACGAACAGGTCTGCATGGGCCATGAAGGGGTACGGGTTGTCCTGGTGCCCGGCGAACACCACCGCATCCTGAAGCCCTAATTCCTTTGAAAGCCCTTTGAGGGCAGCCTCTTCCGGCCCTTCTCCCACCAGTGTAAGGCTGAGACCGGCGACCTCGTGCCTGGCATCGCTCACGGCCCGAATGAGCAGGTCATACCCTTTCTGCCGGTTCAGGCGGCCCACCGAAACAAGGTGGATTCCGCCGGTTTGATATGGGTTGCCGGACAGAAGGATATTCTCACTCACCCGCTCCCGGTCAACAGGATTCGGGATCACATGGATCCGGCCGGCGGCCGAAGGGATA
>JAWLEX010000208.1:0-3060 GCA_041685835.1 Desulfatiglandales bacterium | reverse complement strand
GTGCCCAAAAAGCGTTTCTGGATGGGCACAAACTAAAAGATCCCCATGAAAGGAAACATTCCCATGAACGAGAAAGCCGGTAAAACCCCTCAGAATGAAAGACGGAAAATGGATGCGGAACAGATCTTCCGGTTTCGCTGCGGCCCGGGTGTTCCCTGCTATACCCAGTGCTGCCAGGATGTGACCATTGCTCTGACCCCGTATGACGTGCTTCGTCTGAAAAACGCCCTCGGCATGACCTCCCAGGATTTTCTGGATGATCACGCCATTATTCTCGGCCGTGACGACCAGCTGATTCCGCTCGTGTTACTGAAGATGAACGAAGAAGATAAACGGTGCCCGTTCGTCTCCGATGCAGGATGCCGTGTCTACGAGGATCGGCCCTGGCCCTGCCGAATGTTCCCTCTGGACATGGACGCAGAGGGCATGTTCCAAATAATCGCGGACCCGTCAAAATGCAAGGGGCTCGAGGAGGAGGAAACCATACGGATTTCAGACTGGCTCGTAAGCCAGGGCATTGTCCAGTACGATCGAATGAACACGCATTTCTCCCAGGTGACAAACCCTTTGAGAGCCGTTCAGTCGGAGATCGAAAACCCTGATGTTGGAAAGATGGTCTTCATGGCCCTTTACAATCTCGATCGTTTTCGGGCCTTCGTGTTCGAAAGCTCCTTTCTGAAACGCTTCGAGGTGAATGAAGTCACGGTGGAAAAAATCAGGCGTAGTGATGAAGAACTGCTGAAATTCGCGTTTGACTGGATCAAGTTCGGCGTGTTCGGTCAGATCCTGTTCCGCGTGCGCCCGGACGCCGCCAAAGAATAAACAGTAGGGGAGTATAGGAGTGAGCCATGAGTGACACATGCGATGAGACGACGACTTTTTCCCCCCTCGACAAGGAGAGCACTTTCCGTTTTGCCTGCCACAAGGGGGTGCCGTGCTTTACCGAGTGCTGTGCAAAGCTGAGTCTTATTCTCACCCCCTATGACGTCGTCCGATTGAAAAACAGACTGGGGATCTCCTCTGGTGAATTCATCGATAAATACACCGAGCCCAAGCTGGATGAGGCCTATCGCTTCCCCGTCATTCGCCTGTTAATGAATGAAGACGGCCGCCGGAGCTGTCCGTTTGTGACGCCCGACGGATGCACGGTCTATGAGGACCGCCCTGCCGCATGCCGCATCTACCCCCTGGGCCGGGCCACCATGAGCCTTGATGGTCCTAGCCAAGCGGCCCGTGAAAAATTCTTCCTGGTCAGGGAGTCACACTGCCGGGGTTTCGAAGAAGACCGGGAATGGACTGCGCAGGAATGGATGTCGAGCGAGGGGCTGGACGAATACAACACCATGAACGACCGTTGGCTCCGCATACTCACCAGCCGTAAAAGCCTTGGTTCGACCGAGGACGCAGGGCGAAAGCTGGCCATGTTCAACATGGCCTCATACAACCTGGATCAATTCAGGACTTTCGTGCTGAACGGCCCGTTCCTTCAGCGCTTCGAGGTGGACAACGCTACCCGGGAACATATAGCCTCGGACGATACGGAGCTGTTGCTGTTTGCCTTTGACTGGCTTCGGTTCGCCCTTTTCGGTGAAAGCACCATAAAAGTAAAGCAAGGGGGCGCTTAGGCATACCCCCTAACCGGACGAGTCCCCGCCGCGGGAGCCGATGTAACCCGGGAGATCCATGATCAGGGCGTCCACCTCCTCCTGGTGCTCGGTCAGGAACGCCAGGATCCCGTTCGACCGGGTGCGTATGGACGGCCCGTCTTTCCTTTGAATGAGCTCACCCTTGATTAGGCGCCCGTTTTCGTAAAGAAAGTCAACTATCGCGTCGTCGGCGTCGAGCTGAATGTCGAACCGCCCTTTTAGATGGCGAAGCCACCGTCCGAACTCCTCCGGGTGCTCAAGGTGCTCAACAGGCACGTCCAACTCGTAGCTCAGCGGGGACTGCAGGCCGGGCATCAGCCGTGATCCTCCCAGGTAGTCCAGGACGTGGGCCAACTGATGTGCCAAGCTCGAATCGTCGATGTCCCTTGAAACGGCCAGGTAAATATGATCGGGGTCGGTCATCCGCGTCTTTTCCAGATTTATGAAAATGCTTCCGCCTTTTTCTTCGGTGGCCCCGCCGCCTCCGGTCCCATAGAAGCCCAGTCCCCGATAGGTTCGAAGATCCACAAACCGTACGCCCACCCTCTCGCTTGTGAGCTCCGGGATGTCGAGGGCATCGACCATCTCCCGGCACCGCCCGTAATTCACTTCGGGCAGTGAGGTGATCATCCGGCTCATCTCCTCGGTAAAACCGCTCGATCCGTCGAAGGAGAGTTCTTCCTCCCGTCCAAGGTGGCACTTCTTGAATTTCTTGCCGCTGCCGCAGGGACAGGGATCGTTTCTTCCGACATTTTTCATCTAAATGCTCATGGCCGATATATCGGCCCTCCTGTGTATCAAAACATTGCGGGGAAGATCCAAATCGAAATCGGGATCACTGTCGAAATCGAAACACCATGGGAGCGGAAAAGGCTATTCGTCCTCCGTGATGATGCTGTCCTTATGTGCACTGTAGGACCAGGTGGGCAGAGGCCCCGTCTTTCCGCTTTTCGGATCCAGACAGTGGCGGTACGAGGCCTTGACGTTTTGACTCTCCATCATCCATTCCCACCCGCGCACAAAATAGGGACACTCGTCGTTGAAGCAGACCCACTGATATTCGGTCGACCAGGTCGACATGGGCGGGGTCTTCCACTTTTTGAGTTCTGCGCCGCAGTGCGGGCAGACGGGCCGTTCGTTCTCGGACATAGTCACTTCCTCCAAAATTACCGACCTGAATTCCGATCGCCTGAAATTGCGACGGCTCCTCTTTCCTGACCTCCGGCGGACTCGACGAATGGCTTGCTCAATTCAGGTCATATTGTCTGTATCAGCCGCTTCCCCCGGGAAAAACGCTCGCCGCCGCTGGGATAAAAGCTGGTTTCCATCCAGAAATGGTCTTTTTTGCCAATCTCGGCGTCAATCTGCGAGGTTGCTTGTGCGGCGTACTTCAGTACGCCTCCGCGCAACCTCT
>JAWLEX010000006.1:0-51827 GCA_041685835.1 Desulfatiglandales bacterium | reverse complement strand
GTCTTGCGGTCAAGGACATATGATCCGAACCCCAGCGCACCCTCGTCCACGGTGCGGACACAGTGAAGGCAGCCAGTCCCGGGAGTCCGGGGCAGGATATACCCGGCCAGTTGAGCCATGTCAACTGCGGGTTTCATGGTCATTCGCGCCATTCGCTCCAGAATCGTGGGGAGTTGGCCCGGCCCTTGGGAGACCGGAACCACGGAGGCAAAGTCCCCCTTGAGCTTCGCGTTGGTGATCATTCCTACGGAAACACCGCCCTCTACAAGATGAACCGCAATGGAGGCGGCGGCTTCCAGAATATCCTCGAAGCCCTCCTCATCCCCTGCCTCGCAGAACCCTTGAACATCCAGGCTCAAGAGGATCCTTGCCCTCCTGCTGGGCTCGAACACCTTTTCCTGGAGCCGGTTCAAGCGCGCGCTGGCCTTCCAGTGGATGGCCCTTGCCGGTCGCCCCGGATGATACTCACGTGTCCCCATGGGGCTGATCGGGTCCTCGATCAGGCCCTCCGCACGAATGCTGCCGAAAAACTCCTTTGACCGCCGGGAAAACGACCCTATGGGAAAGCGTTTCGGGTAAACAACGATTTCCAGGGGCGCATCACGGCTCGTTTCCTGAAATAGCAGCCCGAAGACGTCTCCCGTCTCGGTCATTGGCGGGCCGATTCTGTAGACCCCCCGGCCCGGTGCCTTCAGGGACCACTCGAGCCGGGCCCTGCGTCGGCCTCCCACCTTGCACTCCCGGACATCTCCGGCCCAACCATCTCCGGAAAGCCCGCCTACTCCGCTCAAAGTGCCTCGAACCGTCATGGGAAGGATGAATCCGTTATACGCCTCCGCGACGAAAACCAGGGATTCACCGGGCACAACGCGAAGCTTGTCGGTCAGGAACCTGCAAACCACGCGGCCGGCCCCCAGGCGGCGCTGGAGCTTGGCCCCGGTGGACAGGAGAAGCATGACCAGACAAAAGGCCGAAAGGTCCGTACGGCCGAAAAGAAGGGAGACAAACAGCAGGACAAAGAGAAATATCCGGGCCAGAGGATCGATGAACAGGCTGGGAATGCGCAGGACAGGTCGAGGCTCCGTGGGGATGGAACTCATGAGCTTCTCCAAGCACCTTCTTCAACGGCCGGAACAGGCACGCGTTCCATCAGCTCTTCCAGGAGCCGGGATGGTTCGCTTCCGCGAAGCCGCTCCTCCTCGGCCGGAATGAGCCGGTGTCCCAGGACAAAGGGGGCGAGCAGCTTTATATCGTCGGGAAGCACGTAGGAACGGTCCCGCAGCAGGGCCAGGGCCTGGGCGGCCCGCATCAGCCCCAGGGTCCCGCGGGGGCTGGCCCCGTATCGAAAGACCCCGCCGGCCCGAGTCGCGCCGCCGATTTCACCGATGTATTCCATAATTGCCGGGGCCACGTGGATTCGGCGGACGGCCTTCTGTAGCTCGGTGACCTGCTCCACCGTGACCACAGGCTGAAGGACTTCGAGGGGGTCTTCTGTCTGAAACCGCCGGAGGATCTCCATCTCCTCGGCCTTGCCTGGATAGCCCAGGCGCATCTTGAGAAGAAACCGGTCGAGCTGGGCCTCCGGAAGGGGAAAGGTCCCTTCCAGCTCGATAGGGTTCTGTGTGGCGATCACGAAAAAGGGCCTCTGAAGATGGAGGGTCTGCCCGTCTATGGTCACCTGTCGTTCAGCCATGCTCTCCAGGAGGCTGGATTGCGTACGAGGAATGGCCCGGTTTATCTCGTCCACAAGGAGGACATTGGTCATGACCGGTCCATGCCGCAGTTCGAAGCGGCCCGACTGCTGGCTGTAAACGCTGAAGCCCGTGATGTCGGCCGGAAGCAGGTCCGGCGTGCACTGGACCCGCTTGAACTTGGCGTTCAGGCTCCCTGCCAGGGATTTGGCGATCAGCGTCTTGCCAAGACCGGGAACGTCCTCAATCAACAAGTGACCTTCGGCCAGAAGGGCCACCAGGAGCATCTCAATCGCAGACTCCTTACCCACGACCACCCGCGATATGTTCTCAACAATACGCCGGCAGGTATCCGCACTTGTCATATCCGAAATCACTGAATCCTCCATTGTGATCCCTATAACACTGTCGCAGTTGAATATCCCGCGGACAATTCATAATCATATAAACCCGGAAAGACATGCGGATGCAATCAGGCCGGCCGACTTTCGGTTCACGTATTTCAGGCGGCCGTCCTGAATGAGGTAGATGCCCACGCCGAGCCTCTCGGCCGGTGCTCGAAACGGGCTGTCCAGCCTGAACTCCCCCTCAACAGGTCCTGTCACGCTGCTCCCGTTCAAGATATTCACCGCCCGCAATGTTTTAAGGTTCGGGTTTTGCACCCGGCCGCCAAAATAAAACGGGACAGCCCACACCGTCCCGCTTGATTCACATCCAGGGTCTAATGAAAACAGCGTAAAGAGGCATCCGGGCGGCTCAGGACCTCTCGTAACGGCCCATCAGCACCGCCTGGTCGATCACATGCCCCGCCATCGCCTTCTCCACGCTCACCTTGTCCGTACCATCCGGAAGGTCGAGCTCCGCGTCCAGGGCATAAAGCTTGAAAAAATACCGGTGTTCCCGGTCCGGAGGGCACGGTCCCTGGTAGGAGGTACCGCCTCCTGTCCCCCGGCCGTGCCTGCCCAGGGGCTCCTTACCTTCAGCGAGCTGGTGGATGGTGGGTGACATGTTGAACACGATCCAGTGATCCCACATACCGTCCTCACGCACGTTCACCGGCACGTCCGGGTCATCCATGATCAGGACAAGGCTCTCGGCGTTCTCCGGAACACCTTCAATGCTCAGCGGCGGGTTTATGTTTCCCCCGTCACACGTGTACCTCGAAGGAATCAATCCTTCATGCTCGAATGCACTGCTGGTCAGCTGCATGCAAACCTCCTTTCTCCCTCGCAAGGGCCTTTTGATTAGGATCCCGGCTAAGAATACAACAGGGCAGGCCGGTTGACAATACATTCAGCCGTTCGGATCAGGCCTCAAGGAAGCACCTTTCCGGGATTCAGGATGTGGTTCGGGTCGAAGAGGCCCTTGACGCGGGCCATCCAGGCAAGGCTTGATCCGTGCTCGGCCTCCATGTACTTCCGCTTGCCCATACCCACCCCGTGCTCTCCCGTGGCCGTACCGCCGGAGGCCAGGGCCCGGTCCACGAGCCGGTCGTAGATGAGTCCGATCTCGGCCCACTCCTTCTCGTCGCCCGTTTTACCCATGAACACCAGATGGAGGTTCCCGTCTCCGGCGTGGCTGAAGATGTACCCGGGAATGCCGGCCTCCTCCAGGGCCCTGCGGCTCCAGGCGATGATATCGGGATAGGCCGATATGGGAACGGCCACATCCGCTGTGGTGTGGGTCCGGCCCGGGTGGTTCCTCCGGATCATCTCGCTTAGCTCGTGGCGGGCCCGAAATATGCGATCCCGCTCTTCCCGTCCCAGGCCTGTCCTGAACCCGGAGCCTCCCTCTTCCTCGCAGATGTCGCCCGCCATGGCCAGGACATCCGCCAGGTGGCTCTCGGCGGCGCCGTGGAACTCCATGAAAACAGTGGGAGAAACCGGCAGTCCCAGGTCGCGCTCCCGGTTCATAACCTCTATGCACTCGGGGCTCATGAGCTCCAGGGCCGCCGGGTTCAAGCCCGCCCTCATGATCTGGAACACGGCCCGGCCGCAGGACTCCACCGTGGGCAGGGAGGCCACGGCCGCGGAAAAGGCCGCAGGCAGTCCCACCAGGCGCACTGTGGCCTCAACCACGATGCCTAATGTGCCCTCCGACCCCACAAAGAGGTTGACCAGATTGAAGCCGGACGACGTCTTGGACGAACGCGTGCCGATACGGAGGATTTCCCCGCCCGCCGTAACCACCTGAAGCCGCAGCACGTTATGGCGGGTGGCACCGTAGCGCACGGTCCTCGTCCCGCTCGCATTGTTGGCGATCATGCCCCCCAGCGTGGCACGCGCACCCGGATCCGGAGGGAAAAAAAGGCCTTCGTGTCGAAGCTTCTCATTAAGGTCCTGGTAGACCACTCCGGGCTCCACATCCGCCTGGAAGTCCTCCGCCCGGATATCCAGTATGCGGTTCATGAGATTGAAGTTCAGGACCACGCCCCCGCAGAGCGGAATGGGATTTCCTTCCAGGCTGCTCCCCGAGCCCCGGCCCGTAACGGGGATACGGTTCCTGTTCGCATAGCGGACGATCTCCGCCACCTCACCCGGGCTCTCCGGCCAGATAACCACCTCCGGGAGGCAGGGCTCGTGGTGGGATTCGTCACAGGCGTTGAGTTCCAGGTTTGAGATCCCTGTGGAGATTCGATCAGGGGGCACCATGCCTTTAAGCTTTTTCAGGTGCTCTTCATTCAGCCTTGTGTAGGTCACACCTTCCTCCTGTCCGCACTTGAAATCGAGCCCGGGCCCTCCCATACTTGATACAGCAAAAGGGCCCCGGAGACAACCCCGGACAACCCCGGCCTGCGGGGTGTATCAATATGCTGCTTGTCCCTCGCCATAACCCAGCCCGAAAAATGAAAACTTCTATCGCCTCACCTGATTTCGGTACTCGAGGGAATCCGAAAAAGAAGGAGGGGCCGCCGTTCGGCGGACACCCTCCTTGGGGCGCATGGGGGAAGCCGGGGCACTGAATCTCGGACGAGATCGCTCCCCCCTTGCTGGTAGCCTCTTGCTTCAGCAAGAGCTGTGCCATCAGCAGGATAAAAACCTGGGTGTTTCCAACTCTTCGATAAAATAGAAGATTATATGTCAAGCATACGGACTGCGCCGGTCCGCAGAAGCGGAATGTATACAATTGCATCCACTCCCGTGAGGTTCTGTATACATCATTTTGCACCGGCGAGGTGCAGACGAAACCGCGCCTCGTCCGGGTTCAAAGCTGCGTCGAACCCGGACTCCGTCGCTGCATCGGCCGGGGCGTCAAGAATATCATGCGTCCAGGTGAAGGCATCCATGTCAATATCATACAGCCATATCAGATAGTTATGATGTTATGCGCCCAAAACTCCCGGACAGCCGCAGAATATTGCCTTTGTTTTTCGATTTCAAATAGGGTTAAAAAAGTGTATCCATTTTTTGGCCTTGATTTTTGAGCATAAGGAAGAAGACATGGATGATCGAGCCGAGTAATGGCTGGATCCCAACGTATGCTGCAACCCTCGGGTGTTAAAAGCGGATAGCGGCGAAGACAAGACAAGCGAGGACCAAATGCCTTTTGAAACGATCAATGGATTCCGTATCTACTACGAGGACCACGGCGGAGGGGAAACCATCATACTCCTTCACCACGGGTTCGGTTGCACCCGTATGTGGAAGGAGATCTACCCTCCCCTGCTGGATCGAGGCTACCGGGTGGTAATGTATGACCGTCGTGGCTTCGGCCGATCAGAGAAGGGTGACGACTTCGAGGAGTTCTACATAGGTCAAGGATTTCGGGCGGCGGGAGTGCGGGAACTCGCCGGGCTCAAAGACACCCTCGGCATAGAGTCCTTTCACCTGGTGGGGCAGTGCGAGGGAGGGGTCCTGGCCGTTGACTACGCCCTGGACCACCCCGAGCATGTCCGGTCCGTAACGATTTCCAGCACCCAGTGCTACAGCAAGGTGAGTATGCCTGAGTTCAACCGGGATAAGTTCCCCAAGAGGTTTCAAGAGTTGGACCCGGAACTGCGGGATAAGCTCAGCGACTGGCACGGCGAGGAACATGCCGGGCCCTTTTTCGACCTCTTCCGAATTCATGGGGGGGCTTACGGTACCGGCTTCTTTGACCTCCGGCCCCTCCTGCCGTCCGTCTCCAGCCCCCTCCTGGTACTCTATCCGGACCGGAGTTTCCTCTTCGACGTGGAGCAGGGTGTGGCCTTTTACCGTCTCCTGCCAAGGGGGGAATTGGCGGTTCTCCCCAAGTGCGGGCATAACACCTACGAGCAGAGACCGGACGAATACGTGCAGGCAGTCCTGGCCTTCCTGGACAGGCACACCTTGCAGGAGGAGACCTCTGAGCCTCCCGTGCTGGACGCCACCTGCGTCCATTGACGCCCGGGTCCCTGCCGCCGCAAGCACCTGATTAGTGCCCCGCACTCCGAGGTCAAGAGCGTGACCACATCATGGGATTGGAGGAAGACAAAGCCGTACGCCCCGCGATGTTTCGGCTCAACAGCTTAACAGCCGCCCCTCTTTCTCATTCCACTTCGCCGTCCGGATATCCGGGATCGGGGACGTCGGCATCCATTCTCATATACGGGCCGTGAGGGGTGAATGTGTATTCCCGGCCCATGACCTCGAAACGGGAAGCGTACTGGAAAACCGCATCTTTTTCGCAGGCCCGGGAAATGCGCTCCAGGATCGCGGAGACAATGGTCCCCATGAGCTGCAGGTCCTGGGCGACCAAGTGGGCCGGGACCAGAATCTCGGGAAGGTCGAAGTTGGTGCGGATACCGGATGTGGCAAATCCGTTTTCCTCGGAAACGTAAACCAGATCAATCGTCTGATCTGGATTGTCCCGGTTGTTGATGGAGCCGATCACCTGGGAGGGGACATCTCCGCTTGTTTCGCTTGACATGAAAATAACTCCTTGTCTTTAGTGGTTACATCCCTTATCACACCGTTCCCGACCCAGGTCAAGGCCCTATTTCCCCATGCCTCTGTGGCTGCGGGCCAAAGGCATGCCTTGCAACGGGACACACTTTCCTGTAATGGTCTTCCCTGCTTTCATGCGGGGCGGCAACCCGTTCCGGCCTGAAGGCTTTTTGCGTGCTGGGCATCGCCCGGTCGCATGAACTCCTATTACCCGGTTGTTTGAATACCATGACACAAGACAACTCACCCGTTCAAGCCGTTCAAGACCTGATCCAGTCGGGGGCCGGCCCTTTTGAAATCGTGGGGACGGCCGCCTCGGCCCGGAGCTACCTGCTGTCCCGGATTATTCCGGGCATCCGCGTACCCTGCCTCGTAATCGCACCCACCGCCGCCCAGGCCCGCAGGCTCTACCGGGAACTGGCCTTTTTCCTGCCGGAATCCCTGAGCCTGGGTTCCCCCGACGAACGGAGGCTCTATGATTTTCCGGTCTACGACATCTCGCCGCTTTCAGGCCTGAGCCCGCACCGGGACGTGGTCACCCGGCGCATTCAGGCCCTTTACGCACTGACAGAGCTATCTGATCCCGTGGTGATCACTTCCTCAGAGGCGGCGGCCGTCCGTCTTATGCCTAAACCCGCCCTCATAGGTGCGCTGGATTACCTGGAGGAAGGCGAGGAGGTGGGGCGGGACCGATTGATCAGCAGGCTCCACGACTGCGGCTACATGAGGACCTCCCTTGTGGAAGAGCGGGGGGATTATGCGGTGCGCGGCGGCGTTGTGGACGTATTCCCTCCCCTGATGAACGAACCGGTGCGTTTCGAATTCTGGGGAGACCACCTGGAGTCCATTCGTTGTTTCGACCCCCTTTCCCAGCGATCCACGTCTTCCCTGAAGGAGTTGGTCCTCCTTCCGGCCTCGGAGATCCTCTTGAACAAGGACTCTGTGGAGCGGGCCAGGTCCATGGGGAGACTCCCCCCGGAGATCAAGGAGGGGGGTGGGTTTTCCGGACAAGAGGCCTGGCTCAACCACTTCTATGAACGGCCGGGCACCCTGTTTGACTACCTGCCTGAAAAGGCTCTCCTCTTCCGTATCGACCCCGAGAGAATCAACTCGGAATTGATTCGATTCCGGGGGAACTTCCTTCGTGATGCCGAGAGGTATCGTCGCGACGCCGAGGAGCGGGAGCAGCCGTTTCCGGAAATCAACGGGCTCTTGGTGGAGCCGGAGACGGCCGGGGATCGCATGGCAAAGGCCGGTCCGATCGACTTCAGGGAGATCCCAATCAAGGAAGAGGCCCCCGGTGTCCAAACCGTCGTCCTCGAGAACGTCACCCCCGTCGAGGACAGCCTGGACCTGCGCATTGAGGGCAAGGGACGGGTCTCTCTGGCGCCCCTGGCCGAGCGGATAGAGGGTTGGCTGGAGTACGGTTCCCGGGTGGTCCTGGTATCACGGACCGAACAACAGGCGGGACGGCTTCAGGAAATCCTCGCCAACTACAGGCTCGATACGGACGGGATCGTTAATTGCTGGCACGAGGTCCCGCCCGGGCCCGGCGTGACCCTCTGCCTTGGGGGGCTCTCCAGGGGCTTTGCATGGCCCGGCCTCGGCCTTCATGTGGTGAGCGAGGATGAGATCTTCGGCCCCAAACGCTCGCGGGCGTCCCGCCGCAGGCAGGCGGGCATGCAAGGCCTGAACTGGACCTCGTTCAGCGGGCTTCAGGTCGGGGACCCGGTTGTCCACGAGGATCACGGGATCGGGCTCTACAGTGGTCTCAAGAAAATGGAGGTGGCCGGCAAGGCCAACGATTTCGTCATCGTGGAATACGAGGGGGCCGACCGCTTGTATGTTCCGGCTGACCGCATCAGCATTCTCCAGAAGTACATCGGAGCGGACGAGAAGACCCCCAAACTCGACCGGATGGGCGGGCGCTCATGGGACGTTGCCAAGGGGCGGGCGCGAAAATCAGTGAAGGAGATCGCCCGTCAACTTGTGGAGATCTACGCCCTTCGAAGCTACCGTACCGGTCACGCCTTCGGCCCTCCCGACAACGCCTTCCGCGAGTTCGAAGCGACCTTCGAGCACGAGGAGACGCCGGATCAGGCCAAGGCCATCGACGACGTTCTCGACGACCTGGAGAGCGATCGGCCCATGGATCGGCTCATCTGCGGGGATGTGGGGTTCGGTAAAACCGAGGTGGCCTTGCGCGCGGCCTTCAAGGCGGTGAGCGAGGGGAAGCAGGTCGCCATGCTCGTGCCCACTACCGTCCTGGCCGAACAGCACTTCGAGACCTTCCGGCGTCGAATGGAACCATACGGCGTTGTTGTCTCTGTCCTGAGCCGGTTCAAGAGCCGGGCCGAGCAGCGCGAACTGGCGGCCCGGGCCCGCTCAGGCAAGGTCGACGTACTCATCGGAACTCATCGGCTCCTTCAGAAAGATGTCGGATTTCGTGATCTGGGCCTCCTGATCGTGGACGAGGAACAACGCTTCGGAGTGAAGCAGAAGGAGGCGCTCAAGAAGTACAGGGCACTGGTTGACGTCCTCTCCCTGACCGCCACACCCATTCCAAGGACCCTTCACCTCTCACTCATGGGGGTCAGGGACCTGAGCGTCATTGAGACACCGCCCGAGGACCGGCAGGCCATCCGGACCTACATAGTCCCGTATGATGAGGCCACCATAGTGCATGCCGTGGAACACGAACTGGAGCGGGGCGGCCAGGTGTTTTTCGTGCACAACCGCGTCCGGACCATTGACCAGATAACCGCCCGCCTCCGCGAGATCCTGCCCAAGGCCCGCATCGGCATGGCTCACGGGCAGATGAAGCAGGGCGGCCTCGAAAATACAATGATGGAGTTCCTGAGAAAAGAAATTGATGTCCTCGTGTGCACCACCATCATCGAATCAGGTCTGGACATACCCTCGGTCAACACCATAATCCTTCACCAGGCCGACCGGTTCGGCCTGGCCCAGGTCTATCAGCTCAGGGGACGCGTGGGACGATCCAGCGAGACCGCATATGCCTATCTCCTGCTCTCCGACACATCCGCCATGACGCGCGAAGCGGTCAAACGCCTCAAGGCCCTAATGGACTTTTCACAACTCGGGGCCGGGCTTCAACTGGCCCTGCACGATCTCAAGATCAGAGGCGGAGGAAACATTCTCGGCTTCAGCCAGTCCGGGCACATTGCAGCAGTGGGATATGAGCTTTACATCCGCCTCATTGAGGAAGCGGTTTCCGAACTCAAGGGCGAAGAGTGGCGGGAAGAGATAAACCCTGAAATCCATGTGAACCTCTCGGCGTATCTCCCCGACACCTATGTTTCGGATCCGGATGTCCGCCTCAATCTCTACCGGCGCATGTCATCTCTCAAGGAGAATGAAGAACTGGAGTCGCTCCGAGGTGAAATCGCCGATCGATTCGGCCCGCCCCCGAAAGAGGTCTTGAATCTCCTGCACATCATGTCCGTTCGACTCCTGATGAAGCTGCTCCGGGCGACACGTATGGAGGTGACCCGGGAGGCCCTGGTCCTGACCTTCGCCCCGGACACCGATGCGGATGCCGGGTCGATTGTGAAAATGGTCGAGTCCGATCCGGGCAGATACAGCCTCTCATCCGGGAACAGGCTACGGGTCCGCCCGGCCTCTCCCGATCCGTTAAATTCCCTGGATGAGGCCCTGGCGCTGCTCCGGCTGCTTGCTCCGAAGGCCCCCCGCTGAGCACGACAGGTCTTTCACCGGCGGTCGCTTTCAGCCCCAAAAGCCCTTGATTTCAAGCCCTTGGGCAGGATTCCCTTACTCAGATTGTACTTGCATTTTCCATGGCAACTGTTAATGTAAAAGTTCGTCTTTTTTCCAGTCCCGAGTTGCGGGATATCGCTGTGGACCGATATCGGTTCAAGCACGGCGCCCGGAGCCGCGGTATAATTTGCGTCGGAAGTGTATTTCAGGCCCTGCCATGATCAAACGTGCCGTCTGGTGTTCTGTTTTTCTTTTAATCTTATCCCATGCCGCCTGTGATCTGTTCAGACCTGCGCAGGACCTGGTAGCGATTCGCGTCGGGGAAAAAGACATCACCCTGGACGCGTTCCGTAAAGACCTCGAGCGCATCATCATCGAAATGGATCTGAACACCGAGGAAATCCGGCCTGTTTTCGACCTGCTCGTTGAGCGCCTTGTAGAGCGCTATGTAATTACAGCCCATGGAGAAGAACTGGGGATTTCGGTCAAAGAACAAGAGCTGGAGGCTGCAGTCCGAGAAATCAAGGCCGATTATCCATCTGAGGATGAATTTAATGACATGCTGCTCAAGCGATATGTGGACTTGGACGTGTGGAAAGGCTGGCTCAGGGAGCAGTTACTCATAAAAAAAATCATTGCAAAAGGCATGGAGCAGGTAAAACCCGTGACTGTTGAGGAAATACAAGCTCATTACGAGAAAAATCGAGATTTATACAGACATAAGGACATGATAAAATTTAGTCAGATTATCACAAGAAATGCGGATGAAGCAGCTGATATATTGGAATTGGCAAAAAAAGGGCAAGATCTTGGGACACTAATCCAAGATACGCCCGAGCGTTTCAGTACGGCTGTGGGCATACCCGAGCGGTGGACCGCTGATGATGAAATGGATGAGTCCTTTGCAGACGCACTTTTTTCGCTTCCCATAGGCCTGGCGTCCACCCCCCTTAAGACCCCTTACGGCTACCACGTGGTGGAGGTGACGGCCCGGCGGCCGGCCGGGGTCAAGAGCCTGCCCGAGGTGATGACACAGATCGAGGAGAGACTCCTGTCCGAGAAACAGGAGGCCTTCTTCAGTGATTGGATCGAAACCTTGAAATCCCGATATATCGTCAAGGTAAACCGGGATGTCCTGAACAAATTGGAGATCGGATAAATGACTCTTAAGCTGTCCGCATGCCTTCTCTTTGCCTGCACGGTGGTGTTTGCGGTTGCAGTGGCACCCGCCGTTCACGCACAGACCGCAAACCGCATCGTCGCTTTTGTTAACGACGATGTTATCACTTTATATGAACTGCACAATAAAATGAGAGAAATGACAGGTATTGAGGCAAACCAACTCCGGGAAAGGAGCCCTATACAGTATCACGACAGCCGGCTAAAGGTGCTTGAACGGTTGATTGAAGAGCGAATAGCACTTGATAAAATTAAAGAAATAGGCATCAAGGTAGGAGAGAGTGAGGTGGATGCTGCAATCGAGCGCGTAAAAAGGGACAACCGCTGGACCGGGGAAAAACTCGAATCCATGTTGGAGGCTGATGGCCTCACCGTGGAGGAATACCGCAAAAAACTTAAAGAGGAGATCCAGAGACAAAAGCTGGTAGACTTCGAGGTTAAGTCACGCATCATTATCCGCGATGAGAATATCGAGGCCTATTACGAGGAAAACAAGGATCAGTTCCAGCGTAAGCCGGGTATCGAGCTCGCCACGATTTTCCTGACCAGCCGGAACCCCAACGATTCGCAATCAGCCGCGGAGCTGGAAAAAAAAGGCGCCGAGCTGCTCGAGAGACTCAGAAACGGAGAGGGTTTCGCCCGGATGGCCGAAGCGTATTCGGACGGCCCGGCCGCGAAAGAGGGCGGCTACCTGGGCCGGTTCAACCCGGACCAGTTGGAACCCGAAATCCGCGAGGTTGTGGAGAAGACGCCGGAGGGGGGGATCAGCGATATCATCATCAAGCCTAACGGCATTCAGATTATCAAGGTCCTGGACAAGGGCGGGACCGGCGTCGTGCCGCTGGAAAGAGTCAAAGACGCCATTCACCGAATTCTCTTCAACCAGGAAGTCGAGCGGCGTTATAAAAAGTGGATTGAGGAGCTCAAGGAAAGGGCCTACACTAAAATCCTTATCGAGTAGAGGTCTGTATAACTATCAGGTAATATTCTAAATTTGATTATTTTTTTGCGTCATGGAAACTAACTCGCTTAGAGGAAATACGAAAGCCCCCATGGAGGATTTAAATCGAAAATCCAGGTCGGCCGGGGACCGGGCGGAAACCGACGGTCCAGAAATGATGGGCCCCGGTTCCCTTCTGCGGGAGGAGCGGCGTAATCGAAGCATGGACATCCGTCAGGTGGCCGAGGCCATCCGGCTTCGCGAACACTTAATCGTGGCCATTGAACGGGAAAAGTGGGACGAGCTTCCTCCGCCGGTTTTCGTAAGGGGATTCATCCGTTCCTACGCGCGGGCACTGGGGCTGGACGAGCAACCGGTGCTCGACCTCTACAACAGGGTCAGTCCGGCACAAACCGTGGAGCCGAAGCCACTTCTCAAACCGGAAAAACCCGGACGGGGCCTTTTGATTCTCCTGCTCCTTGTAATGGGGATCCTGGCCGGGACCCTTCTTTATTTCTGGCAGGGGACCCAGGAGCCCGACCAGCCGTCCACACCGGCCGGATCACCCGGGCCTGCGGTGGAGCGATCCAAAATCCCTCCGAGGGTTACGGACGGGGACGAGGCGGAGCCAGAGCGTCGGGTCCCTTCCGCGGAGGGGCCGTACGAACCGACGGACACCCCGCCGGGGATAGCCGACGCTCCACAGGAAGAACCGGCCCCCGTTCCCGAACAAAGGCCCCTGCCCGTCGTAATGGAAGAATTTCCTCCGCCTCCGGCGGTTCAAGAACAGACCCCGTCCGAGGAGGTGCCGGCACTGGAAATCGAGGTGCAGGAAAGGACGTGGGTTCAGATATCCATTGATGGAAGGGAACCGAAAGCCTTCACCTTCCGGCCGGGCAGCCGCCCCGAGTGGAAGGAGGGCAGCGAGTTCGACCTGTTGATCGGAAATGCCGGTGGCATTAATATAGTCTTCGAAGGGAAGACCCTGCACAATATCGGGAAGTCCGGGGAGGTTGTCCGCCTGAGACTCCCTCAAGACCTGGAATCGCGTGATCGAGGTGCGCAGTGAAGAATGTGTTTGTCGAGTTGGAAGAAAGGGGGTTCGTGGAACAGGCTACGGACCGTGATGCGGTTTTGACCCTCCTTGAACATCCGGCGACCTGTTACATAGGATTCGACCCTACGGCCAAGAGCCTTCACCTGGGAAGCCTGGTGCCTATCATGTCGCTGGCCCACATGCAGCGGGCCGGCCATCGACCCATCGCCCTCGTGGGGGGAGGGACCGCCCTCGTGGGCGACCCCAGCGGGAAGACGGAGATGCGGCGGATCATGACCCGGGAGGAAATCGATGCCAACGCCGAAGCCATAAGGCAACAACTTGCACGATTTCTCGACTTTGATAACGGCCGAGCCATCATGGAAAACAACGCGGACTGGCTCTCCAAGCTCAATTACATAGATTTCCTGCGGGACATCGGCCGGCACTTCAGCGTTAATCGCATGCTTTCGGCCGAGAGTTACCGGATCAGGCTCGAAAACGGGCTGAGCTTTATCGAGTTCAACTACATGCTCCTTCAATCCTATGATTTCCTGCACCTGTTCAATACTTACGGCTGCCGCATCCAGATGGGCGGCAGCGATCAATGGGGCAACATCGTGGCCGGCGTCGACCTCATCCGCCGCGTGCAAGGAAAGAGCGCATTCGGCATCACGTTTCCGCTCATTACTACGGCTTCCGGCATCAAGATGGGAAAGACCCACGAAGGCGCCGTGTGGCTCGACCCGGAGCTTACAAGCCCCTATGACTACTACCAGTACTGGATCAATCAGGACGACGCCGATGTGGAGCGGTTCCTGGCCCTCTTCACCTTTCTTCCCATGAAGGAAGTCAAAGAGCTCGCATCTCTTAAAGGCGCCGATCTGAGGAAGGCAAAGGAAGTCCTGGCATATGAAGCAACCGCAATCTGCCACGGGGAAGAAGAGGCCGGACAGGCACAGGAGGCCTCCCGCCGGCTGTTTGGAGGCGGCGGCGAGGGGCCTTCCGGCTCGGTCCCGGCCTTCGAGGTCCGTAGCGCGGAGATTGAAAACGGGATTCCGGCCTATATCCTCTTCGAGATGTGCGGTCTCTGCAAGACGAGGGGCGACGCACGCAGATTGATCGCCCAGGGCGGCGGATATGTGAATGAAGAGAGGCTGGACACATTCGATCAGTTGATCAATGCGAGGGCCCTGAACGATGGGGGCCTGCTTCTGCGTGCAGGTAAGAAGCGCTATGTGCGGGTGCTGGCGGCGGATTCACACTAAGGAGGCTAGCAAAAATAACTTGAACATCTTGCATCTCATCTTCAGGCCATCTTCGGCTGCGGCTCAATCGCAAAATCCTCGACGTAGTCCAGCTACGCCTGCGGTTTTGCTCAATCGCCGCAGCCAAATATGACCCAAATCTGAGCGCAATTTTGTCCAATTTATTTCTGCTAGCCTCCTAAGAAGAAATTTTGCGGCAAAACACAATGAGTGACAAGAAAAAGGAAAAGCAGCAAGAGGAACAGCCGGCGGAAGTCGTTGAATTGGCGGATGACCTCTTTCCCCTGATCCGGCCCGACCTCGCTCCTGTTGTTCAACGCGAGGGTCGGGGTCTCGTGCCCTACGATCCGCTGCAGCTCTATCTGCTCGAGATAAAAAACTATCGTCTCCTGACCCGGGAAGAGGAAGTCGAACTGGCGATCCGCTTCCAGAAAAAGAAAGATCAACAGGCCGCCTACAGGCTTGTGACATCCAATCTGCGCCTGGTGGTCAAGATCGCCATGGACTTCAGCCGTTACTGGACCAAGAGCCTCCTTGACCTCATTCAGGAAGGGAACGTGGGATTGCTTCAGGCTGTGCGGAAATTCGACCCCTATCGTGGGATCAAGTTCTCCTATTACGCCTCGTTCTGGATCAAGGCCTACATCCTGAAGTTCATCATGGAAAACTGGAAACTGGTCAAGATCGGAACGACCCAAACCCAAAGGAAACTCTTTTTCAACCTGGCCAAGGAAAAGGAAAAGCTCGTGGCCCAGGGGTTTGACCCGGAGCCCCGGCTCCTGGCGGAACGTCTGGACGTAAAGGAGGAGGAGATCAAGGAAATGAGCCAGCGCCTGGGAGGCGCCGAGCTTTCCTTGAACACTCCCGTGGGGGATGACGGAAAGGAGGCGTACAGTGCCTTTCTTCCAGACCCGTCCATGGGCGCCGATGACCGTATCTCAGACGTGGAACGCCGCGAGTTACTCCTTGAAAACCTGAATGCGTTCCGAGAGACCCTGTCCGGGAAAGAGCTGGATATTTTTGACAACCGCATCATGTCGGAAAACCCCTTGACCCTTCAGGATCTTGGGGACAAATATAACATCAGCCGGGAACGCATTCGACAGATTCAGGAACGAATCATAAATAATATCAAGGCCTGGTTGAATGAGAAGATCCCCGACTTTGAAGAGGAGTTTTCGAATTTTGTCTGATAACAGAAATACCCTCACCGCCTTTCTGTGCACCGGACTTGTTCTTCTGTCCCTTACATGCAGCGGTTGTGCGGGGTCGCCTCACTCCCAACATCCCTCTTTCCCCATGGACGAGTTCGTTTCACCCTCGTCCCCTCCGCCTCTCGAGGAAGCAGACCCTATCCGGCGCGCTTACACAGAGTTCGCCCGTTTCGCCATACTCAGTGTTCAGGGCCGCTACGAAACGGCCCGCGGTCACCTGGAAGAGGCCTTGGAGCACGATCCGGACAGCGTGTTTCTCAACCAGCGAATGGCCCTGCTTCTCAAGCAGTTGAAAGATAACGAAGCCGCACTTGCATACGCCCGGAAATGCATCGAACTTGAACCGGGCCGGGTCGATCATCACCTGCTCGCCGCCGAGATCGCCGGTCTTATGGAAAGGGAAGAAGATGCGGTTCGATTGTACGAGGGAGCCCTGAAGCTCGACCCGGACCACAATCGGGCGAGGCTTGTGCTGACCACTTTTCTCATAAAGTTGAGGCGCTACAACGACGCACTGGACCAACTTGAACGAATCATCGAACAGGACCCTAATCTCGTCATCGCCCACTACTACCGTGGCAGGGTGTACCTGGAAAAAGGCGACGTCGAGGGTTCTGAGGAGTCCTACCTGGAAGCCCTCCGTCTGAACGAGCGCATGGAGCCCGCCCTCTTCGACCTGGGCAGCCTTTACCAGATGCAGGGGCTGTTCGAAAAGGCGGTGAATATCTATGAGAGGCTCATCGACTATTACCCTGAGAACATGATCGTCAGGGAACGCCTTATCGATCTATTCTACCAGCTCGGCCGGGAGGACGAAGCCGAAAGACAGATGCAGGCCATCGAAGGCGGGTCCAGGCCCGGCGAGCGAGCCCGCCAGTCCCTCGGACTGATATATCTCCGGTACGGCAAGCTGGACGAGTCCATCTTCGAACTGGACATGATCGTCCAGGCATGGCCGGAAGATCACAAATCCAGGTACTACCTGGCCGCGGCCTACGAAGAGCGTGGAGATCTTGATAAGGCCCTCGAGCATTTTAGGAAGGTTGAAAAAGATTCCGAGTATTATACGAACGCCCGGATGCACATCGCTCACATCCTGGACTCCGAGGACGAGACAGAGGAAGCCTTGACCGTCCTGCGTGAAGCGGTCCGCGAAGGAGAAGATCAAAGAAAGCTGTTCCTGATGCTGGCATCTATTCTCGAAGGGCGGAAGAAATACGAGGAGGCCGAAGCGGCCGTGCTGCAAGGCCTGGAGGAAGCGCCCAACAGCATCGACTTGATTTTCCGCCTGGGCGTCATACTGGACAAGAAGGGGGATAAGGAGCGTTGCCTCGAACAGATGCGCCGCGTACTGGAAATCGATCCCGAGCATGCCGACGCCATGAACTACATCGGGTACACCTTTGTCGAACAGGGAATCCGCCTGGACGAAGCCCAGGCCCTCATCGAGCAGGCGCTTCAAATCAAGCCTGACAGCGGGTACATCATCGACAGCCTGGGCTGGGTGTATTTCCAGAAAGGTGAATATGCCAAGGCGTTGGGATACTTGGAACAAGCCGCGTCTCTTCAGCCTCAAGACCCCATAATCACTGAACACCTCGGAGATGCCTATCTCAAAAACGAGCTGTACGAGAAGGCCATCGAGGCCTATAGGAAGGCCCTGACACTCGAACACACCGAACCGGACATCCTCCATAAAAAAATCGAGGAGGCAGAGGCCCTCCTGGAAACAGGCAAGGGCGCCGATTGAGGTCCCGGACTCCTTCAGGGGGCCCTTTGACATGCCCCTTTCGTCTATCTTCCCTTGTGCTGGTCCTCGTCCTTCTGTCCGGCTGTGCGGCCATCCGACCCGCCCCTCCTCCGCTCACACCTCCCGAAGTCCGAAGTCTTCTGGAAAGCCTTGGGATCCAGGAGCAAGCAGTATCCTCCTTCTATTCCATGGGTAACGTGGTACTCAAGAAATGGCTCGTCGAATCCGAGGAGGCCCGGATCCTGGTGGTCGGGACCCGGGATCCTCTGCGGATCAAGGTGGAGATCACCCATTCCTGGGGTCCGCCGGTGCTCCACGTCCTTGTGGACCGTGATCGATTGGAAGCTTTTTCTTTTCCGGACGCCGTCCTCTACACCGGCCCCGCCACTGCGGAGACCCTGGGCCGGTTCCTGCCCTGCCCTCCGGACATCGATAGTATATGGGCCCTCCTGAGGGGCTACCCGGCGCTCCCCGGGGCGGACCTTGCCAGGGCCGGGTCAGGCGGCCGAATCGTCTGCGACGAGGACTGCGCCGGATCTCCATGGACTCTCCAGGTCAAACCCCGAACTCTGGAACCGGAGCGTCTTATCTTTCCCAAAAGCAGCCTCGAGGTGATATTCAGTGATATTCAGGAGCAAGGGGAGGTCAGGTACGCCGGAGAGGTGGAGGTACGCCCGGGGAAAGGGGGCGGAAAGGTCTTGATCAAGAACGAGCGGATGGTCTTCAACCGGGAGATCCCGGAACAGATCTTCGAACTGAAGAAACCCTCCGCCTACACGCGGATCGAACTGGATGAGGAGACACCCTGACCGGGGCCGGCCCATTCGGCCGGGCCCCCTCATGGCTGTGTCCGGGTTCAGCCCTGTTGCAAGGGGACTGCAGGCAGGCATACCTTCACATCCGTCCCGCGCCCCGGAGATGACTCCACGGCAATCCTTCCACGCTGCTCGTGCACGATCCGCTGGGCCATGGTCAGTCCGAGTCCGGAGGCCTGGGGCTTGGATCCGTAGAACGGTTCGAACACGTGGGGAAGGTGGTTTTCGCTGATTCCGGGTCCGGAATCCGAGAACACGACGCAGACCTGCCCCTCCTCCGAATACGTGCTGACCTTCATCTCCCCGCCTTCGGGCATGGCCTCCACTGTGTTCTCTACAATCTTTTCAAAGGCTGCAAAGAGGAGGTCCTTGTCCGCTGTCACCTCTGGGAGCCCTTCGGGGAGGTTTTGATGAATTCGGATGCCGGCGGCTTCCAACCCCAGTCGGCAGTCGGCAATAAAGGTGTTCACCACACCCGAAAAGGAGATCCTCTTGGGCTCGGCTTTTCGCAGACTCGTGAGTTCGTGGATGTCGGCCACCATACGTTCCAGCCGCCGGACTTCCAGAAGCATGATCTCCAGCCAATTCTGGGTACTTTCATCTCCGGCATAGAGCTTCTGCAGCCGAACGGCGAATCCTCCGATGGTTGTTAGGGGGTTCCGCACCTGGTGTGCGATGCCGGAGGCCAGCCTGGCGAGTTCCTGCTCCATCCGCTTGCGGTTGGTGATGTCCACGGCGATCGCACGTATTCCGCAGGGCTTTTTCTCTCTCACCATGGCACTCGAGTGCACCAGCACAGGAAAGCGGGTACCGTCTTTTCGCACCGCTGTATATTCCGTGGCGCCCACGGGCCCGCCGCTGATTATCCGCTGCATGTCGTCATGAATGCGGTGCAGGTCCTGTTCGGAGAACAGGTCTTCCACATGGAGGCCCCTTTCGAAGTCGTCCGCGGAGAGCCCAAAAGCGTTGAACCCGCTTCTGCTCAGGAACAGGAACCGGCCTTCCGTGTCCGTCTCGTAAATCGTCTCCGGGAGCAAGTTAGCCAGTTCCTGGTAGCGCCTCCAGCTTTCCCTCAAATCGCGGTCCCGCTGGTGGATCTGCGCGGCCATGGCGTTCACGTCACGGATGATGGCGTCTACATCCTGCTGCTTCACCGGAGGGAGCTTGTGATCGTAGGAACCGGAAGCTATGGTTTCGAGTCCTTGCGCGAGGATCGCCAGCGGTCGCCTCAGGAACACTTTGAGCAGGATTTGGATGACCACGATGATCGCCAGCGTGACGCACGCTATCACAGCGATGGTGAACACCAGGGCCCTCTTCTGGACTGCCAGGACATGGCGTGCGGTCAGGGCGACCTCAATCCTGCCGATTTCCTGTTCCCGATACCGAACCGTTCTCGAGGCCTCGATCAGGTCCGGTTCCTGCGGGGGGACAACCTCGTAGATCACGGAGCCCGCATCGTCCACGATACGAAGGCCGACCACGTCTTGGGTCTGCGCATAGGCATCAGCCACCATCCGCACGGCATGATGGTTGATGTTCCATAGAGGGAGTGTGAGCGCGGCCACAAGCTTCTCGGCCATGTCCTCAGACAGTCTTTCCAGGCGCTCCTCCTCTCTGTGCACCGATCTCCTATACTCGAGCAGGCTCAGAACGGAGGTGACCGCGAGAATGGTGAGTGCGATCCCTATGGTGAGATCGCTCGCAATGGTGCGTCTCTTGAGAAAGCGGCGTCGGGAATTGCCTGCCGTTTCCTGCGTCATGAACTCGTCCTCATCATCGACACGTTGCGTTTTCTGCATGGCACACCCGCGGCGGGTTGTCGGCTCAAGGCTCGTGGATACCGCTCCTTTTCTTGATGGCTTCCACAATACCTTCCGAAGAAATCTCAGACAGGGCGCGATTGAAATCCGCCACGATGGTCCTGTATCCCGGGATCTTTTTAGACACACCGAGGTAAAGGGGCTTTATTTGAAGGGGAGGATCCAGGGGGAGGAGGCGGCCGGCGGCCTGGGGGATGCGCGTTTCGATAAGGTACCGTGCCGTGTACTTGTCGATGACCGCAAGATCTATGCGGCCTTTCAGCAGTTTTTGGAGATTGCTTTCGTCGCTTTCAGCGACCTCTTTCTGCAGGTATCCAGCCTTGTCAAATGCGGGCGAGTTCACGTACCCCCGCACCACACCGATGCGGTATCCCTCGAGATCCCGAAGGCTCGTGTAGGGGATCTCGTCTTCAATGCGTTTGTAGAAGACCAGGTAACTCCGGGCAAAGGGGTCGGAGAAAGCGTAGACGTAAACCCTTTCCCTCGAGTGATAGGCGGGATACATGGCATCCGCGTCTCCCCGGGACACCCGGCTAAGGACCCGGGCCCAGGGCATGAAATCGATGTCCACCCGGTATCCGGCCCGCTCGAAGACTCTGGTCACGATTTCAGAGGTGAAACCGTGGTTCGGAAGGTCTTTTCCGACATATGGCGCCCAGTTGAGTGTGGCAAGAGAGAGGTGTTCTTCGGCCCCCTCCGGAAATGCGGAGGAGACAAACACAAGGGAAAGCATCACACTGAAAAGGCTCTTGCACATCGGGGTCCCAAGACGGCGTTTAGTGCCCTACTCCTGAAAAGCTGTCAGAAAAAACAAGAAGTATTGATGTTGTTATAATCCAAATCGAAATCGGGATCGGGATCGGGATCGAAATCGGGATCGGGATCGCAATCGGGATCGCAATCGAAAGAGAACAAAATGATACTTGACACGAAAAGCTTGATGTCTACCGCTGTGTGAAGGAAGACTCTGGGGTCTAAGGAAGACACCGGGGTCTATGGATTAGAGGAAATCGATTTCGATCCCGATAGCGATTTCGATCCCGAAGAAACAAACAGGACGCTCATTCTTCGCGCCAGTGCTCATTGGCTTTGGGTTGCGGGCAAGGGCCCGCCTTAGGTAGTGCCCATCCGGAAACGCTTTTCGGGCACTGGCAGGTTTCCAATTCAGAAATGAGGATTTTTTGTCAAGATCAAGGAAATCGAGAGGTAGCGCGGAGGCGTGCTTTTGAGTACGCCGCACAAGCAACCTCGCAGATTGACGCCGAGATTGGCAAAAAAGACCATTTCTGGATGGAAACCGGGTAAACATCCATATTTTACACTAAATCGTGCGGCAGGGAAAGGCCGAGGGCCTTTTTTCACAATCTGGGGACGTTCCGTGTTGAGACGCCCTGACCGGAGCCGGCACCTTCCATGAGCAGGCTCATAACCAGGTTAGCCTGGTGGTTGGCGGCGATCCCGACCCGTGGGGCCATGAGCCCGCGGCCCGGCTCGGCGGCGGAAATCATGTCGCCGACCATGAAGACCCGGTCTCCCAGGCGCACTGTCTGAATGCTGTTGCTCTCCCCGTAGCCCGCAACACCCGATGCACCCACAATGAAGGTTTCCGGAAGCGATTCCAACGCGGTCCTGATGAGCATCGCCTTGGCCTCGGCCCTGTCCAAACACTCCACCAGGACATCCACGCCGTTATAAATCTCCGAAAGATTCCTCTCGTCCAGGACCACCCGGTGGGTGATCACCCGCATGTAGGGGTTCACTGAACGGAGCTGCCCGGCCATGGCCTCGGTCTTGGCGAGGCCGAGATCTTCCACCCGGTACTGCTGGCGGTTCAGGTTGCTCGGCTCCACCACGTCGAAATCGGCCAGGATCAGCTCTCCCACCCCCACGCGCGCCAGGGCCGGCCCCACAACGGACCCCAGTCCGCCCAGACCGGCGATCCCCACCCGGGCCGACTTCATGCGCGCATGAACACCGGGGGTGTGCCGGGCCGCCATGAGGGCCTCCATCTCCTCCCTCCGGGGCGTCTCCCCGCGGCGGATCAAGACTGCTCGATCCCCGTCCTGAAGCGGAGTCCCCGGTTCCACAGGGAACCCGTTCACGATTATGAGGTCGGCCTCCGCCTTGACTATATCCCGGACTCCTCCGGCCGTGGTCCCCCGCGGCAGGTCATGGGGCCGCTCGTTCACAAAGACTCGAATATTCTCTTGTCCTTCCATGGAAACCACTGGTCCGTCCTCACCCGCCGATGGTGGACATGGGCCTGGAGCACTTGCGGGGGGACTGCAGCAGGGAGCCGTGGCCGGTGGGTTTGGTCTCAATGGCCAGTCGGATCAGGCCCGCGATACGTTCGTCCGGCTCTCCTGCACGAAGGGCGGTTTTCACATCGATCTCCTCATCCGAAAACAGGCATCCTCGCAGGGTTCCGGCGGACGTCAGACGCAACCGGTTGCATTGGGAGCAGAAATGGTGTGAGAGGGCGCCTATGAATCCGATTTCACCTTCCGCTCCCTTAAGGACGAACCGTTCCGCAGGGCCGTCCATCCGGCCCCGCTCGAGGTGCCTGAGCGGCCCCACCTCCTCGATGCGTGCCCGAATCTCGTCCGTGGGCATGAACCTGCCGTTGGACCAGGCGTTCTTTTCCCCCACTGGCATGAATTCTATGAACCGGATATGGTAGGGCTTTTGAAGGCTCAAGCGGGCGAAGTCCGCGATCTCATCGTCATTCACCCCCCGCATGACCACCACGTTGATCTTGATGGGGTCGAAGCCAACCCGCTCGGCAACGCTCAGGCCTTCCCACACGCGCTGAAACATGTCTCTTCGCGTGATTTGGGCGTAGCGGTCGGGTTTGAGGGAATCAAGGCTGACGTTGATCCGGCGGACACCGGATCCCATAAGATCTCCGGCAACTTCCGCCAGGAGGACGCCGTTCGTGGTCAGGGTGATCTGCTCCAGCCCCGGAACCTTTCCGAGAGATCGCACAAAGTCAATTACCCCTCTTCGAATGAGAGGCTCTCCCCCCGTAAGCCGGACCTTTCGGATACCCCCGCGCACCGCAAGCCTGGTCACCCTGAGAATTTCCTCGTAAGTGAGGATTTCCCGGTGAGGCAGGTGGGGAAGGCCTTCCTCGGGCATGCAGTAGACACAGCGAAGATTGCAGCGATCGGTCAGTGAGATGCGAAGGTAGTTTATGATCCGATTGTTTGAGTCGATAAAGCGTTCTTCCTTCATTCCGGTCTGTTCCTCAGCAAAAAAGCCGCGCTCAGGCGGCATTATTGCAAATCCCGTCCCATGGGCCGGCAATTGCTATTCAAACAGTGAACTCTGTCGCCCCTCATCTCCTCCAACTGGACTCTCGTATGTGTCACGGCCCTCATCAAGGGCCCCTTTGAGGAAGTACCGTTCAAAAAGGCGGTTGAACTCCGTCCATGCCCCGTCCTGCCGGTCCCGATCCATGAACCGTTTGAGGCCGTTCATTTTGGCGTCCAGATCGTCGATCAGGTGGAGCGCGAACGCCTCCAGAAACTTGGGCCGTTTGGGCGAACCAAAGGCGAGTTCGCCGTGATGGCTGAGTATAAGGTGCCTAAGCCGCATGGCCAGATCCCCCGGGAAGCGGCGCATACCGGCCAGTTTCTCGTCCAGCATGGCTGTGCCCAGCACCAAGTGCCCCAGGAGCCGACCCTCGTCGGTGTAATCGATGTGCGTGGCGTACGTGAACTCGCGGATCTTTCCTATATCGTGCAGGAACGCACCGCAAAGAAGAAGGTCGCGATCAAGGTGGGTGTAACGCTCACTCACGGCCAGGGCCAGACTGCAGACCGACAAGGTGTGCTCCAGAAGGCCTCCAAGGTATCCGTGATGGAAGTTCTTGGCCGCCGGGGCCTTTCGAAAAAGGGCCGTGAATTCCCGGTCCGAGAGGAACCGCCCGGTGAGTTCCTTCAGGTGCCGGTCCTCGATCCGGCCGAGCAGTTTCCTCAGGGCCGACATCATCTCGCGCCCGCCCATTGGGGCGGTCTCCAGGAAAATGGAGGGGTCCCGGACCACCGCGGCCTTTCTTACCGTGGAGAGTATGAGCTGAAGAACATTCCGGTAAGACCCGGCCCGGCCTTCCACTTCAACCACGTCTCCCTCGGCGAACCCGGCGTTTACAGCCTCGGCGTCTTCCCAGACCCTGGCCTCCACTTCCCCGGTCCGGTCGGCCAGGACGATGGTCAGAAAAGGGTCCCCCTTACGGGTGGTTCCCAAACGCTTGAGCTTCGCCAGGTAACACCCGTTGACCGGGTCGCTTTCCTTCAGGTCCTCCACCCAGACGTGGAGGTCCTGTTCTTGTTGTTCGTCAGGCTCCATGGCTTATCAGTCGTCGAAATCTCCCGCGGGTCCACGGTCCCGCTCCATGAGCGCGGCATGTTCCCGGATCTTGTCTTCAGTCCACTCCTTCGGGTCCTCCATGCGCCGGCCTTTGGGACCCGGAGCGTGGGACCCGGCCTCGAGTATCGCCTCGATCGCAAGCGGGGCCGTGCCCTCGGAGTTAAAGACGTCCACGATCAGGCCTTGCACGAAGCCGGCAACGCCTTCGACCATTCGCTCCCGAATCTCCTTCGACTGGCTCAGGAGGCGGTTTTCAAAGGGCAGGTTAAGCTTCTTGTAGTCTCCGCTCTTCCAGCCTCTTTCCGTTGCATATGACACCATGTCTTCCCAAAGCTCGTCCGTCACGCCCTCGCCGGGTCGCTTCACGAACCGGCCGCTGTCGTCCAGCCTGGCGTTTCCGTACTCGTTCACATCCACACCCCACGAGATCATCTGCAGTGCCGTAGCAACGTTCGCCTTTGTGGTACGGGTCTCCCGGACAATGCGGCGAAGCCTTTCAGAGTCGTTCCCCGATGTTCCATGCTGGGCCCCGCTTATCTCGTAGGGGGCCAGGGCCTCATGAATTGCGGCCGTGAGTTCCACCTGAATGCCTGTCTCGCTGTCCTGAATACCGTGGGTGGTGCCGTTATTAAGCGCTATCCAGTCCGGAAAGACATCGTGGGCGTTCAACCCCTGGATCTGAAATAGTGCCTCCTCCACGGTGGACATCCCCTCACTCCCTTTGATCTCACCCACTTCTGTCTCGTATCCCGCCCATTCAGGAATGAGAGGGCAAAGCATAATGTTGGCAAAAAGGTTCTCGTCTTCGGGCAGGTGGGAGGCATCTATGGCTATAGAAGTGATCCCGGCCTCGAACATGGAAGGAATCTCCAGCTTGGCCGTTTCCACGTCTTTTGCGCCTTTGATGCCGTAGTGATCAGCATGCACTGCCACGGGGACGGTTATGCCCAACTCGTTGCAAAGGGCGTCAACCTGTCTGGCGATGTTCCAGTAATTCACCGCGCAGTAGGCGTTTACACCGCCTTCGCTCTTGGCTATCTCGATAATAAGGGCGGCGTCGGCCCGCTGCGCAGCCAGGAGGGTGCCTCGAATAACGAAATGATTCCGGCCGTTTGCCGCGATGGCAACGGCCTTTCCCTTGGCGAGCATGGCCCTGTCGATTACTTTTCCGCTGACGATGAGCGCCTTGGAGTTTGGAAACAGCCGGACGATGTTCGGCGGCCGCCCGATCATGAGGGCCTTTTCAAAATCCTTCGTGGTGTCGTACCCGCTCGTGGACATGGTTTTCCTCCTTGCTGAAGTATGAGGCCGCCAGTCGATTTTTCGAAAAAACAGACGCCGGCTCACTCAAATCGTTGGTAACGTATTGTTATGCCGTCATTACAACCCTGTCAAGGATCAATCGGGCCCAAAGGTCGGTTCTCCGGCATACTTGACCCGCACCACCGCATCGCCTACACTCTTCCCGAGACTTACGGGTTCACGGAAAAGGGCCTTGCCCTTTGATTCAGGCACTGACCTCGAACCGCAAACAAGGCGGTTCACAAAGAGATCATGACAAAACAAAAACAAGGATACTGGCCGGACGAGTACCTGGAAAAGCGGCGGACCGCTTCCGAGGCCATCGGCATGATCCGCCGCGGGCAACGGGTTTTCACCGGGTCTTCGTGCGGCGAGCCCCAGGCCCTGGTCCGTGAACTGGCCGCACGGTCTTCCGGGTTATCGGATCTCGAAATCGTACGCCTCCTGAGCCTCGAGACCGTGCCGCTGACCATGATGGCCGATGAATCCTCCTGCCAGACCCTGAACCTGCGCACCTTCTACCTGGGTTCGGCCAAGCCACGGGCCCTGTCCCAATACAAACGTTTTATCACGCCCATCAACCTCTCCGCCGTACCCCGCCTGTTCGAGACACGCCAACTCCCTCTTCACGCCGCCCTGATCCAGGTTTCCGAACCGGACGACTTCGGCTGGATGAGCCTGGGCGTGAGCGTGGATGTCACCCTTGCGGCGGTGCGGTCCGCAGACCTGGTCATAGCCCAGGTCAATCCACGCATGCCCCGGGTGATGGGACGGAGCTTCATACACGTCCGGGACGTGGGCGCAATCGTGGAGCATGAAGAAGAACTCCTTACGGTGGAAAGCCCGCCCGAGGTCCCCTCCGCCGGCCTGATCGCACGGCACGCAGCCAAGCTCATCGAGGACGGTTCCACACTCCAGATCAGCCTGGGGGCCACACCCCAGGCGCTCCTCGCCGGTCTTTCGGACAAGAACGATCTCGGAGTGCATACCCAGTTCCTGAGTGACGGTATAATGGAACTGACGGCCAAGGGCGTGATAACCAATCGCAGGAAGGGTTTTAACGACGGCAAGCTCGTGGCGAGCGGGGCCATCGGTTCCGGGGACCTTTACGAGTTCCTGCACGACAACCCTGGCATCGAGTTCCATCCATCGGACGTGGTGAACGATCCGAGCGTCATCGCCCGTCATGATCGTATGGTGGCCATCAATATGGCCATGGCCATCGACCTCACCGGTCAAGTTTGTGTGGACGCCCTGCCATACAATCACTTTTCCGGGGTCAACGGAATCATGGACTTTGTCCGCGGCGCCGGCCAGTCTCCCGGGGGCAAGAATATTCTCATGCTCTTTTCCACCACCATGGACGGCCGGGGCAGCCGTATCGTATCGTCTCTCGAGGATATTCCCGTGGTCGTGCCCCGCGGTGACGTCCAGTACGTGGTTACGGAGTACGGAGTCGTAAATCTTTTCGGAAAAAGCCTTCAGGAGCGTGCTGTGGCCTTGATCAGCATCGCTCACCCCGACTTCCGTGATGAGCTGTTTCACGAGGCCAAAAAACAGGGCCTGCTGGGGCAGGAGAGGACCCTGGCGGAGAGCGTTCGAAGCGTCTACCCCATCAAGATCGAAGAGATCCGTGAGATAGACGGGCAAAGGGTCCTCTTTCGCCCGGCCCGGCCCACTGACGAGCGAAGCGTCCAGGAGCATTTCTACAACCTGGACCGGCAGGACGTGGTCAGGCGCTTCATGCACGAGAAAACGGCCTTTTTCCGAAAGGACGTAGCCGGTGTTTTTCAGGTGGACTACATTCACGATATGGCCATCGTGGCCGTGATCGGGGACCCTGGATTCGAGCGGATCATAGCGGTGGGGGGCTACTTTCTCGAGCCCTCCACCAACACCGCGGAAACCGCTTACAGCGTGGATCGGGAATGGCAGGGTCGTGGGATCTCCGCCATCATCCAGCGAAAGCTGGTGGAAACAGCCCGGGAGCACGGCATAAGCGGGTTCGTGGCTTACACGGACCCGGGGAACCGGGCCATGATACGACTTTTCAAGAAGCTGCCTTACCATGTGTCCACTTCCTACGAGGGGGATATGGTGGTCCTCGGGGCCCGGTTTGACAGGCCTCAAACCGCTTGAGCGGCGTGGCGGTTTCACTGCCGGTGTCTGGAGATTGGAGGGCTTCTTCATACCAGCCGAACGTGTTATTATAAAAATCGCCGTGGAATCCGTTGGTATATTATGCGTATCATGAGAAACACTTACTGATCCACAGGCCGACAATAGATGTTTCTTGGAACTGGAAACAGGAAGGAGAGGCAGGCATGCAAGAGGACGTCAAGGCATATGATGCCCATCTGGAGGAATTCAGAAAAGAGGCCTACGTGCAGGGATGGAAGGTTTATGAGGACATGCACAGGCGCTCCATAGAGGAGCCCGAGGCCTTCTGGGCCGAGCAGGCGGAGGTGTATCTCTCCTGGGAAAAACCCTGGGAGCGCGTTCTCAGTTACGACCCCGACGAAGCCCGCATCGAGTGGTTCGGAGGCGGCGTCCTCAATGCCTCCTACAACTGCCTGGACCGCCACCTGCAAAAATTGAGGGATAAGGTGGCCTATTACTGGGAAGGCGATAATCCGGATGAGCGCCGGACGTTGACCTACGGAGAGCTTCATGAACAGGTCAACCGGATGGCCGCAGTGCTCAAAGCCAGGGGTGTGGTAAAGGGAGACCGCGTGGTTATCTACATGCCGATGATCGTCGAGCTTGCGGTCACCATGCTGGCCTGCGCAAGGATCGGTGCCATCCACAGCGTGGTCTTCGGCGGATTCAGTGCGGAGGCCCTGTCCAACCGGATCAAGGACTGTGACGCCCGGATGGTCATCACGGTTGACGGCGGGTTTCGAGCGGGAAAACCCGTGCCGCTGAAACAGAATGTGGACGATGCGCTCACAAGCTGCCCCGGGGTGGAGACCGTGATAGTCTTCGACCGTGCCGGTCTGAAACCCGACCTGGACCCATCAAGGGAAGTGTGGTGGCACGACGCCTCAGCGGACGAATCCCTTCCCGATCACGTTCCCCCCGAACCCATGGATGCCGAGGATCCCCTTTTCATACTGTATACCAGCGGGAGTACCGGAAAGCCCAAGGGAGTGGTCCACACACACGGAGGGTACCTTCTTTATGCAGCCATGACAAACAGGCTGACTTTTGATCTCAAGGAAGACGAGGTCTTCTGGTGCACGGCGGACATCGGATGGGTCACGGGTCACACCTACGGGGTATATGGTCCTCTGATCAACGGCTACACGAGCGTTCTCTTCGAAGGCGTGCCAAATTATCCCGACTTCGACCGCTACTGGGCGATCGTGGAGCGTTACCGGGTGGCCAAATTCTACACTGCGCCCACCGTGATCCGCGCCCTGGCCAAGGAGGGTCACGAACACGTGGAAAAGCACGATATCTCCACCCTCAAGCTCCTGGGTTCCGTGGGGGAACCGATCAATCCCGAGGCCTGGCGCTGGTATTACCACTGGGTGGGCCGGGACTGGTGCCCCATTATGGACACCTGGTGGCAAACCGAAACCGGGGGGCACATGCTTACGCCTCTCCCCGGAGTCGCGGCCATCAAGCCGGGCTCGTGCTCCTTTCCGTTCTTCGGCGTGGATCCGGTGATATTGGACGACGTGGGCAGTGAGGTCAAGTACCCCGGGCAAGAGGGCGTCCTCTGCATACGGAAACCCTGGCCGGGCATGGCCCGCACCGTATACCGCGACCACGAGCGTTTCAAGGAGACTTACTTCAGCCAGGTCCCGGGCATGTACTTCACCGGAGACGGCGCCAAGCAGGACGAGGACGGCTATTACTGGATCATCGGGCGCATCGACGATGTCATCAATGTCTCCGGGCACAGGCTGGGAACGGCGGAAATCGAGTCAGCGCTGGTTCTGCACGAAAAGGTTGCCGAAGCCGCGGTGGTGGGGTTCCCTCACGCGGTCAAAGGGCAAGGGATCTATGCGTTTGTCACGCTGAACAGCGGCACGGCCAAATCCGACGAACTGAAGAAGGAGCTGTTGAAGCTCGTTCGTTCCGAGATAGGTCCCATCGCCACCATCGACGTCCTCCAGTGGGCGGATGCACTCCCCAAGACCCGAAGCGGTAAGATCATGCGACGGATCCTGCAGAAGATCGCCGCCGGAAAGACGGATGAGATCGGCGACACCTCGACCATTGCAGATCCCTCCGTGGTGGATCAGCTTATTCAGGAGCGGGTGAAGGCCTGATCAAGTCGCCTTGCACAGGCCCCTTACAACGGCAAGGTACGTCTGTCTGGTTCTTCCACCGTCCCATGAGGCGCCCATGCGCTTCATCGACAAAAAGGGCACGCCCTTCGAGGTTCGAATGGGTTGCAGCGACGACCTGCCGGGCCTCTGTGTAATGTACGACGGCTTCTCCCCGAAGGGGAAGTTTCAGGGGGTCCCGCCGGTGGAGCATAATGCCTGCCGGGATTGGATCGGGAAGCTCGTGCGCCGGGGCTTCGGGTTTCTCGCCCTCCGGGGGGACCGGGTGATCGGCCATCTGGTGATCATTCCGGATACGGGCCGGATGGAGGGTGAGTATCTCATCTTCGTCGACCAGAAAGAACGTAACCGGGGGGTGGGAACGCGTCTTACTGAGGCCGCAGTGCAGTATGCAAAGAATATGGGCCTCAGGTGCCTCTGGTTGACCGTGGGCACGTACAATTTTCCAGCCATCGCTCTCTACCGGAAATTCGGATTCCGGTTCTCCGATCAAGACCGATTCGAAAGCGAGCGCACCATGCGGTTGGCCATTGCGGAGGGATCATGCCTTTGAAGGTGAGCGTTATTCGGGACGAACGTTTTCTCGAGCACAAGACCGGCCACATCCATCCTGAGCATCCCAACCGGCTCACGGCAATTCACCGGATGCTGGACACAGAGACCGGCATGGGACTCATCGACATGGAGGCCGAAATGGCCACCATGGAACAACTCGAACTGGTGCACACCCCGGCCCACATCAAGAAGGTGCTCAAGACCGCGGACCAGGAATTCACCAACCTCGCCCCTGACACCCCTGCGAGCGCCAAGACCTACCTGGCGGCCTGGCTGGCCGCAGGGGGCTGCATTCGGGGACTCGAGGCCATGCTGTCGGGGACTTGTGACGCCTGCTTCGCCCTTGTGCGGCCGCCGGGACACCACGCGCAGCCCAACCGGGTATCGGGCTTCTGCATCTTCAACAACCTCGCCATTACCGCCCGTTTCGCAACCGAACGATACGGATTCGACCGAATCCTCATTGTGGACTGGGACGTGCATCACGGCCACGGACTGAACGACTTTTTCTCCAAAAACCCCGATGTGTTTTATCTCTCCACCCACGACACTCTGCTCTATCCGCACAGCGGTGACTTCACCAACGTCGGTGAGGGAAAAGGCGCGGGATACAACTTGAACATCCCCATCCCCCGCGATCTGGAAGACCAGGACATGATAAGCCTTTACGAAAGCCTGCTCACTCCCGTGATGCGCCGATTCGCCCCGCGGCTCATCCTGGTAGCCGCAGGCTTCGACGGGCACAGGGACGACCCGATAGGACGAAGCCGGTTGACCGAGGCGGCCTACGGCGAAGTGACCAGGCTCCTGCTCGCGCTTCGAGCTGAAGTCCAGGGACCGCCTCCGCCCATTCTCCTGGCCCTGGAGGGGGGCTATGATCCTCCGTCGCTGGCCCGATGCGTCCGGGAGGTCCTTAAAGCCCTGACCGAGGGGACAGGAGAGCTCTCAGGGAGCAGGCCCACGGACCGGGCCTCTAAACTCCTTGATCAGGCCCGCGAAGTGCACAGCCGTTACGGGGTCTGGGTGGATTGAACGGAGCTTCCCACTGCTGGAAATTTTGGCGGACACCGGCCACGCGCCACAAACGACGAACCACGAAAGAAATCAAAGAGGCCGCCATGATAAAGGCCAGAATCCAGGCGGAAAACCCCGCCGCCAATCTCGGGTCCTATGATACGACCCGGAAGGCCTTCTCCTGGAAAGAGGAGCGGAAGGCTTACGGCATGGCCGACTCCGGACGAATCAATATCGCTGCCGAGGCCGTGGACCGCTGGGCCGGCGACCCGAACCACCGGGACCGAAACGCACTCCTGTTCGAACACGACGGCAAGGTGATCACCTATTCCTATGCCGATCTCCGGGAGGCCTCGTGTCGCTGGGCCAACCTCTTTCACAGCCAGGGCCTTCAGCCCGGAGAAAGACTCTTCATATTCCTCCCACGCCGCCCGGAAACCTACCTGGCCATGATCGCCTGCGCCCGAATGGGAGTGATCTTCTGCAACGTGTTCGCCACGAGCACCTACAATGAGGTGGAAATCCGAATTGGAAACGCCAGGCCCGCAGCCATCCTTACACACCCGGATCTTGCCGAACAACTTCCGACCGACGTCATGAAGACTGTGCGCCGGGTCTTCCTGATTCGGGGCCCCCTGCCGGGGGCCTTTCCCGGCGAGGTATCCGTAGAGGAGCTGCCTGATCGAATGTCGCCCGACTTCCAAAACCGCCTCCTTCCCAGGCGGGCGCCCCTCTATCTGAACTACACCTCGGGTGCCACTGGAACGCCCAAAGGAATCGTCCACGCCCACCAGGACTTGGTGGGAATGGGAGCCACGGCCCGATTCGTGCTCGACCTGAACCCCGGGACTATTCTCTGGACCGAGTCCGACCCGGCCTGGGTAACGGGAACGGTGTACGGCGCTTTCGCGCCCTGGTTGTGCGGGGCCACTGTGCTCGTCCAGGGTGACCCGCTGAGCGCCTCCAATATCTACCGGACCCTGGAGCAGCACAAGGTCGAGGTCTGGTACACGACTCCCACCACCATCCGGTACCTCATGGAGGAAGGGGACGACCTGCCCCGCAGGTATGACTTCTCCCACCTCCGCCATATCGCCACCGTTGGCGAACCCATGGTACCGGACCTGTTCTACTGGGGGCGCAAGAACCTGGGCCGGTCCCTTTACGATACCTGGTGGATGACCGAGACCGGCATAATCTGTCTGGCCAATTATCCATCCATGGACATAAAACCCGGCTCCATGGGAAAACCGGTCCCCGGCATAGAGGTGGCCGTACTGGATGACGAGGGGGAGCCCGTGTCTTCCATGACCATGGGCGAGTTGGCCATCCGGCTTGAATGGCCGGGACTCATGTGCGCGCTCTGGGGTGACGAGGAGCGATATGAGCAATACTTCCGGATCCCGGGCTGGTTTCTAACCGGGGACATGGCGCTCATGGACGACGAGGGCTATTACTATCACCAGGGGCGTACGGACGACCTGATCAAGGTTGGCGGGATCAAGATGATCGGGCCTTACGAAATCGAACACGTCCTTTACATGCACCCGGCCGTGGCCGAGGCCGCCGTCATATCCAAGGGAGGAGACCCGGGTTCGGGGAAATCGTCGGTAAAGGCCTTTATCGTGCCGAACCCAAGCTTCTCTCCCTCGACCCGCCTGAGCCAGGAAATTCGTGCCTTTCTCCGTGCAAACCTATCCCAGGAGATCGTGGTGCGGGACATCTCTTTCATAGAACAAATCCCCAAGACCAGGAGCGGCAAGATCCTCAGGCGGGTGCTTCGCGCCATGGAACTCGGCCTCCCCGCCGGGCAGCCGCAAAACCTCAAAGACTGATATCATGCTCTTCCCTAAGCAGCAGGCCTGGGGCGTGCCAGGGGGTGGATTCAGGAAAACGGCAGCGCCACCTCGAGCCCGGCGCCGCAGGTCAGGTATCGATCCCCGAACTGGGACGCGATGACCTCGCTTGGGCCTGCTCCGGTGCAGTGGCAGGGGGCGATACGGTACACGCCCAGATCCTCTAGCTGTCCCGAAATACGCCGGACCTCCCCGGAACCTTTCCCCATGAGATGGAATCCGCCGATGAGAAGACCGATGGGGCCATGGAACGTTTCTTTGACCTTTCTTGCGATCTCCACGATACCGGGATGGGCACAGCCGGTGACCACCACCAGCCTCCCGCCGGTTTGCACCACAAGGGCCTGCTCGGGAATGTCCCGGCCCATTTCGCCGGTGGTAAACACGCCGGGTGCGATCTCCGCGGAATCATCCACCGCTCGGCAGGATACGTCCATGGAAACCATCTCCTGGAAAAACCGGTCCGGAAAGGACCGAGGCGCTACTACTGTGGGCCGGCTGCCGGAACCGAGCACACCGGCCAGACCGCCGATGTGATCCCAGTGTGCATGGGAGAGTACCACCGTGTCCACCCGCGCCGGGTCAATACCCATCCGCTCCATGTTCCCGAGAAGCAGAAGGGGGTCCGAGCCGGTGTCGAAGAGGACACGCTTATCCTGAGTTCGAATATGGCACGAAAACCCCCAATCCCGGACCAGGTCTTCTCTCAGGGTCTCGTTATCGACCACAATGGACAGACATCCGGCACGCTTATTCATCAGGGAAACCTTTTCCGGTTCAGAGCCGGATTGTGCTGCCGGGCCTCGGGGCTGCGGCCCTTGTGAGTCAAGCCGACCCCAAACACCCGGCGAACAGGCCCCGCCTTAGGAGGACGAGGCATCCTTGGGTTCGAGTTCCGCAATCCGCCGCTGAATGGCATCAAGCTCTTTGCGAATGGCGTGCGCCCATTTTCCGGGATGCAGTCGACAGGCTGATATGTATACCTTTCCGGCGATTAATGAAATTTCAGACCCGAAACCCAAGATGGGGTAGAGGCCTGTCCACGCCGAGGGAACCTCACGATTTGGTTCCCTGCAATGCGATCCTGGACCCGACGCTGTTGAGGATGAACTCGTTCGGGAAGGCCAGTGATATCTGCTGGACAGCCTTCCAGCCAGTGCAGTGCATGGGCGAGAGAAACCTTGGACCGATCTTCTTGAATTCAGCGATGGTCTGTTTAATGATCTTTTCAAAATAGGGGCCGGAAAGGTGAAAGCCTCCCACCGCCGCATGAACCTCCTTGACGCCCGTGATCTTTTGGGCATAGAGAATCGTGTTGATGATCCCCGCATGACTGCACCCGGCAATGATCACCAGCCCCTTTCCCTTAAGGTGGACCACCAAGGCCTGATCGTCTGAAATGGGATCCTTAACTATCGTTCCATCCCGTTCCATACCGGCATTGGGGAGGCCTTTTTCAAAGGAGGTGATCCGTTCCACCTCGCCCGTAACCACTACCATCCCATCGACAAGGGGCGTGGGGGTTGTGCTCTCCACCAGCTCGATGTTTCGTTTGAGAAGGTCCTCTTTCACCAGAGTTTGGGGAAAGAGGAGCCTGCGGCCGTCCGCCAGGCCGAAAAAGCGGGGGGCGTCAAATGCCCCCGGATGTACCACTATGGGGATCCTGTCAGGGACCCTGTCTAAAACAGGATACAGGGACCCTGTATGGTCCATATGGCCGTGACTCAGCGCCATAGCCTCCACCCGGCCGAGATCCACCCCAAGCATGTCCGCGTTGTGGATCACGCCGATTTTGCCGTATCCGGTGTCGAAGAGGACCGTATGGCTCTCGTTTCCTGCATACACGGTCACCAGGAGCGATAGCCCGTGCTCCGCCAGGAGGCTGTCTTCGGGGATAGTCCCGCCCTTTGACACGGGGGGCCGGGTGACCGCTTCGGTATTGGTAAGCAATACGTCCACATAGTTGTCCATCAGAGTCAGGATCTCCACGCGATCCACAGCCTGGACGGGTATACTTGTTGGCTGGTTCATGGCCCCTCCTCCTGAGCTCGTCAAATCTTTGAGTGGTCGAGTTAAAAGATATGCATCGGAAGCAACACGCTCGATCTTCAACTCGATATGGTGCGCAGTTTCTGAATCTCCTTCAGTTGCTGCCAGAGGGTCTTGACCTCTTTTCTTGCTTGATCCAGGCTCCCCTCGTTGTGGATCACAAAATCCGCCAAGGCAGCCTTCCGGTCGATCGGCATCTGGGCGTCGAGGATGCGCATAGCCTCCTCCCGGCTGATCTGATCCCGCTTCGTGAGCCGTTCGATCTGTGTGCCGGGAGAGACGTAAACCACCAGGACCTTATGGACCAAATGCCCCAGATGGGCTTCAAAGAGGAGTGGGATCACCGCCTGGACGATCCCGTGAGGCGCCTTTTCAGCCAGTTGCCTGACCTGACTGAGAAAGACCTCCACAATGCGCGGATGGGTCATACCTTCCAGCATCCGCCGCTTTACTGGGTCGCGGAACACGATATCTGAAAGTTTTTTCCGGTTGAGACTACCATCCTCCGCTATCACCTCTTTCCCGAAATACTCTACGATCTCCCTGAATGCGGGCTGATCCGATGCAACTATCCGCCTCGCAATCAGGTCGAAATCGATGATCGGGGCGCCCAGTTGCGCCAGCATCTTGGCCATCGTGGTCTTGCCGCTGGCGATCCCTCCGGTAACGCCCAGGACCAGCAGATCTCCGGTTTCCGGAAGAGAAAGATCAAGGCGGTCCGTACCGGGCATTTCAGGCCATCTCCCAGTTGCCCGGGTTCATGATCCCGTTGGGGTCCAGGAGGCCTTTTACCTTCTGGATAAGTTGCAGGGTATTCGGCTCCATCCGCTTCAGCATCATCTGTTGTGCCCCCAGTTCCCCTTTCCAGATCATCCCGCCCAGGTCGAGGGTCGCCCGGTTGGATTCCTCCAGGGCCTTCCGGGTTTTTTCAATGTCTTCCTCGTCAGCCCGGTTAAAAGAGTAGTTGAACCCGAACATGACGCTGTGGCCCATTAGGACCTGATGGACATAGGAGCAGATCATCCCGTATTTGTGCGAGATCTCAATCCCTTTTTTCCATGCTGCGGGGATCTTGTCGATGGGAAGTATGGCGCCGGTGTACTCAAATCCGCCCCCCTTTCTGAAATCCGCGGCCAGGGCCGCCAGCGGAGGCACATCCAGGAACCGCTTATTGAGAGCCGGATGGAGGTCTTCCACAAATGTGAACTTACCCCCGCCCTTGAACTCCCTGAACAGCCGTTTGAAAATCTTTTTCTTGAACGTGACTTCTTCTTCAAAATGCCCGGAGACGATGATGATGAAAAAAACATGGTTCATCCAGTCGGGCTTTTCCTGGCTGATTAGAAAGAAATCTTCCAGTAAATCGAGTTGGGTCGCCTCAAATATCCCTTCTGAGATGAGGTCCACATCATCGGTGTAAAAAGCCAGGACCTCTCGAAAGGCGGGCTTGGGAAAAAGCTTCAGGGAGAGTTTGGTGACAATGCCGGTGGTTCCGAACCATCCGATGAAGAGCCCGGGAAGGTCCGGCAGGGGGCCCCTGCTGAACCAGGAAGAGCCGACAGAACCGGCACCTATGGTGCAGACCTCGCCCGTTGGAAGGACCACCTCCATGCCGTTCACCATGTCCGAGTTGATCCCGTAGCGCGGGGAAATGTGACCGTGCCCCTGTATCAGGACGTTGCCCACCACCGTAACCGTGGGGGGGGCCTCCGGGGTGGAATGCTGGAGGCGGGGATGGTGTTTCTCGAGATAGGACTGGAGCCCGGCCTGGGATACCCCCGGTTCGATCAAGGCGTACCGGTTCATCTCGTTGACCTCGATGATCCGGTCCATCTGCTTCATGTCGAGGACGATGCCTCCCCGGTTGGGAACAACCAAGGCCGACAAGGTGAAGCCGCCGCCCAGGGGCGTCACCGGAATGCTTTCCCGGTTGGCCAGAAGGACCACCTGCCTCACTTCCTCAACGGTCCTTGGCATGGCCACATAATCCACCTGCCGGGGGGGCTGGGCCCCCGAATCCCTGGAATAAATAAAACGCTCCTCCGGCAAGTCCGACATCCTGTCTTCCCCGAAGATCTCCATCAGTCGGCTGGATATCTCCATGAAGCCTCCTTCCACATCAGGTAGCCTTTTATGGATTTTCGGTTCCCTTTCAGTCTGGTTTCAGGCAGTTTTACTTATGCCACTTTATTCACGATGTCAAATGGCAAATGGGTTTTATTCTTGACATATCGAAAGGCCTTCATATAACTATAGTTTACTGTACCTTGTTAAGCGTTCACCTGTTCAGTGCCGCCTATGGTCGAAAAATGACCTGTCCCCCATATATATATGAAAGTAGCGGCACAATCAGTGTGGCCCGGCCGAAGGGCCGCAGAGCGCCCAGGGAATGCCTTCCCACGCAGAGCATGGGAACGAGCAAAAGCCAATAAAGCCAATAAATTCAAAAAACTAAAGCTTCACGGTTTTGCGGGCACGTGCGTGGCCCAGGGTCCGGTTTGTGCCGGAATGCGCCTCGAGACGGCCTATACCAACAATATCAAGCTCTTAAGGGCCAGCATGTTCATACTACACCTGCTCACCAGAAAGTTCAAAGACCATTTTACCTTTTCACGGCTTAGCCTGAGATCTTTGGGAACGCCAAGTTCCGCATAATGCCCGTCCCGGACCCCATAACCGCCCACCCTCAACCCATGCTTGAAAAGGGAATATGATGTATGCATTGAAATTCGACGAAAACGTGTGCAGGACCTGCCCTACCGGCGACTGCCTGGTCAAGTGCCAGTATCTGCATCTTGACAAGGAGACGGCCGTCGCAGAGATGGTGAAGATCGGTCAGGGGGAGGATTCCTTTGTCCTCAACGACTGCGTCACCTGTTACGCCTGCGAGGAGTACTGCCGGAGGGGGAATCATCCTTTTTACCTGATTACGGAGAGGCGACAGGAAAAGGGCCTCTTGACCGCGCCGAGGGCCATCACCCGGCAGTGGATCAACATCGGCGAACCCCAGGGGAAATACCGACTCGGCGAGGTGAAGGAGAGGGTGCTCTCCTTTGGTTTTATGCCGGAATTCCTGGGGTGGATCAATGGGAGGCTCTTCGAGGATGTCATGCCATCGTATATCTTCGGCCAGGAATTCTTCTGCAACGTGGTGTACATCCATTTTGCGGATACGACCGTCATCAAGGAAAGACTCCCCCGGGTGGTTGACAATTTTAGAAATCTGGGCGTCAAAGAGGTAATCTTTCTCCACGATGAGTGCTATGGCGCCTTCTCACATCTGGCCCCGGCCTATGGCATCGATGTCCCGTTCAGGTCGATTCACTACTATGAGTATCTGTATAACCGGCTGAAGGAACTGAAGGACCTGATCCAGCCGCTCAACATCCGGGCCGCCTACCAGAGGCCCTGCTCATCGCGGCTCTCCGCTGACCAGCACCATTTTGTCGCGGACATCATGGAGCTGATCGGCGTCGATCTGGTGGAACGGGAATATAAGGACGAAAACGCCCTCTGCTGCGGCGGAATATTCAACATGTGCTTCGGGTATGACCTGGCCCATGACGTGCAGAAGCGAAACATCGACGATATGGCGACGCACGGGGCGCAGTACTGCATTTTCAACTGCCCGGCGTGTCAGAATGCGCTGGGAACCCTGGTGGCCAAGCAGGGGATAAAACCGATACATATGATCCACCTCTGCCGGAAGGCCATCGGCGAGATGCAGGAGTCGGAGGAAACGCTATGACGGATATTGCCCAGTCGCTCGCCGGAATCGTGGGAGAGGCCTATGTTTCCAACCACCCCGAGGAGGCCTATTTTTATGCCAGGGACCCCGGATTGATGCCCCCCCATGCGCCGGACTATGTGGTCGTCCCCGAGTCCGTGGAAGAAATCCAGGAGATCGTCCGCCTGGCCAATCGCGAAAAGATCCCGGTCGTGCCCATGGGAGCCGGTCTGGCCCTGACCGGCCTGGTCATTCCCCTGAAAGGGGGGATCGTGATCGACATGAAGCGGATGAACCGGATCCTGAAGGTGAATGAAGGGGGGCGGCACGCCATTGTGGAGGGAGGGACCTCCCAAGGGCTCCTCAAGGCCTATCTGGAAAAACACCATCCCCGGCTTCGGCACAGCATCCCCGATTCCCCGGCCACAGCCACCATCGCGGCCAATGTCATGATCCACGGCCAGGGGAGGCTGACCCAGCAGTATGGCTTCAATTCCGACATGATCTCCGGCCTGGAGGTGGTCCTGGCAACGGGCGAGGTCTGCCCGATCGGGTCCTGTGCAATTTCTTCGGACTGGTTCTCAAAGGGGGCGCCTCTCCCTGACCTGACCGGGCTGTTCTTAGGCTGGTTCGGGGCTACCGGGATCATCACCAAGATCGGCGTCAAGCTCTACCCCAAAAAGAGGATGCGGGACGTGGAGATCTTCATCACGGACCGGGAAGACCTGGTCCCGGAGATGGTCTATGAACTTACCCACACAGAGATGGTGGAAGACATCAATATATTCGCCCAGCCCAAGCCCATGATTTTCAAGGACAACCACCACATCACCCTCTTTTTTACCGGCGATACGGACGAGGAGCTGGAATTTAAGCGGAAGATGATCTGGCACGCCCTCGACCGGTTTATCAAAAGCAAGGACGGCGGCTTCATGGGGGTCCCGCCGGTCATGAAACCGACCCTCTTGGACATGCCACAGCGGAGCGTCAGCCGGTTTGCAGACGTAAAAAAAGGCGGGGGATTTGAATACTCCGGCCCCATCATCATGGTGGACAAGTATCCAGCCTGCGCGCACAAGATCCTGGAGTTAGCGGAAAAATATGATCTGGGGTACTCGGGCATGGCGCGCATCATCGGGAGGAGTCACGCCATGATGTTTGGGTTCGCCTTCACCTTCAACCGGGCGGACCCGGAAATGATGGAGCGGACCCGGCAGGCCCTGCACGAGGTGAGCCTCTTTGCCTTGGAGGCCGGGGGCGTATTCTGGAAGGCCACCGTGGACGAACAGAAGATGGCCGTAGAAAAAATGGATCCCGCGACTCTCGGGCTCATGAACATGATCAGGATACAGATGGACCCCAACGGCATTATGAATCCTGGAAACTGGGAGGTTACCGAGGTATGAAATACGCAGACATTGTCCACAGGTGCTTCAGGTGCGGTTACTGCAAATTTACCAGCGATTATAGCGACTTCAACTGCCCGGCCTACCGCAAATTCCGATTTGAGACCTATTCTCCAGGGGGCCGGATGTGGCTCATCAGGGGCTGGCTCAATGGCGAGCTCAAGAACAGCGCACGCTTTCAGGAAATCCTCTTTTCCTGCGCAACCTGCGCCAACTGCGTCGAGCACTGCGTATTTACCTTCAGCGAAGATCTGGTCAATATCTTCATTGCGGCACGGGAGGAGCTGGTGGCCGAGGGTCTTATTCCGCCTCCGGTGAGAGACTACCTCAAAAACATCCACGTCAATGGGAACCCTTACAAAACGCCGGCGGCCGATCGAGGGAAATGGGCCGGGGACACCCCTGTGGAGCCCTACAGAGACCAGGATTATCTCTTCTATGTGGGGTGCGTGGGGTCGTACGATGAACGGGCCGTCAAGATCTCGCGGGCCGTGGGCACACTCCTGGTAAAGGCCGGCCTTTCCATAGGAATTTTAGGGGAGAAGGAGACCTGCGACGGCAACGAGGTGCGGGCCTTAGGCGAAAGCGGACTCTTTGAACACCTTGCCGCGCAGAATATCCGGTCATTCCGGGACCTGGGCGTCAAGAAGGTCATCACCCTCGATCCCCACGCCTTCAATGCTTTCAAGAATGACTATCCCGGCTTGGGAGGCGAATTCGAGGTCTATCACTATACACAGGTCCTGGCCCCGTTGATTCAGGCGGGCAAGGTCCCTCTGAAGGAATGCAACATCAAGGCGACCTACCATGATCCCTGTTATTTAGGAAGGCACAATGGCGAATATCTGGCCCCCCGGTCTATTCTCGAGGCCATCTCGGGCCTGGAACTGCTGGAGATGGAAAGAAGCGGCGAGAACGCCTTTTGCTGCGGGGGCGGTGGAGGAAATTTCTTCACGGATATCTTAGGCGGCGGCAAGGAGAGCCCTGCCCGGCTTAGGGTGAGGGAGGCCCTGGATACGGGCGCCGACATCATCGCGGTGGCCTGTCTCCAGTGCGCCAAGATGCTGGAGGACGCGGTCAAATCCGAGGAACTGGAGGACCGGCTAAAGGTCATGGACGTGGCGGAAATCGTGAGCGCATGTCTCTTGTAAAATAACTCAAGTTTGACGGTCTCGCAAAGACCGGCCCTACCGGCGCTGGCAAGACCATAACCGGTTGGAATTACAAAGGTAGATGACTTGCTTTTGGGTTTTTTTGCGACTATATCAACTTTCACGAAAAGTAATTGAGAAAAATCAGCTTTGAACTTTCTGAAGAGCGGGTGCAGCCTGGCCACCCCCTTGACCTTGAGCACTTTGTTTTATTGGTTTTTCAGCAGTTGGCGTCTCGCGGCACGCGCCCTGCAAAACCGTGAAACGTTAGAAAGGAGACGACATGACCGAGAAAAGGGTTGACCTGAAACCGGTGGACCGGATCGAAATCGTTGTCCTGGCGGACAACTATGCTGATGTGCTGCTGGGAAACACTGACACAGTAACCCGCGCGCCCAAGGCCGAAAACGGCCTCATCTTTGATGACACGCTCTTGGCCGAGCATGGCCTTTCCCTCCTGGTGCGAACCGTCAGCGGCCTGGAAACACACGAGATCCTGTTCGACGCGGGGTACAGCTCCGTGGGTGTTCCCCACAACCTGGACATGCTTAAAATCCCGCTGGACCACGTGGAGGCCGTCGTCCTGAGCCACGGCCACATGGATCACACCGGCGCTCTTTCTTCAGTCCTCGAACGGATTCCGAACCGCGTCCCCCTGGTGGCCCACCCGGACGCGTTCATGGAAGGAAGATACATCTCCCCTTCGGACGGCCCTCGCAGGGCCTTCCCCCGGACCCTCGTCCCTGAAAATCTGAAAGACCTGGGAGCGGAGATCAGGGAAAACGCCTCACCGCTCCTCCTTGCGGGCGGGACCGTCCTCGTGACCGGACAGGTAGAGCGAACTACGCCCTATGAAAAGGGAATGCCAGACGCCGTGATGGAGCGTGACGGGCAATTGGTCAAGGATGAGATCCTGGACGACCAGTCACTGGTGCTTTCCCTCAGGGGAAAGGGCCTTGTGGTGGTGGCCGGCTGCAGTCATGCGGGCATTGTCAACACGGTCCGGTACGGCATGAAATTGACCGGAGAGGACCGCGTGTTCGCAATCATGGGCGGTTTTCACCTGGCGAACGACCCTTCAGGAGAACTTGTAGAACAAACCATTCAGGGCTTGATGGATGTGGGCCCGGACTTCATCATGCCCATGCACTGCACAGGATGGGATGCGGTCCGGAGGATCGCAGCTGCGTTCCCCGCGGCCTTTGCCATCAGCAGTGTGGGATCGACAATCACCTTTGAAAAAAAATAAAATGATACTTGACACGAAAAGCTTGATGTCTACCGCTGTGTTAAGGAAGACTCCGGGGTCTATCGATTGGAGAAAATCGATTTCGATACCGATAGCGATTTCGATACCGAAGAAACCAAACTAAACGCTCATTCTTAGCGCCAGCGCTCCTTGACTTCGGGTTGCGGGCAAGGGCCCGATTTAGGTGTTGAGGGAAAAACAGGGTCCGGCTGCAAACGCGGATCACCGACACGGATCACCGACACGAACCACGGCCTTTCCGCCATCAGGGGGTGTATTCCGGGAACTCGTCGACAGTGGTCATCACCTGGATGTCCCCGTCCACGCACCCCCCTTCCTCGATGACGAGGCTCCGGGTCAGTATCTTCCCTTCCACAGAACCCGTAGCGTGGATCATAAGCTTCTTGTGGGCTATGATCGTTCCGATGTGCTTTCCGGCCACAAAGGCGGTCCCGGTCTGCAAATCACCGGCGACCCGGCCCGTAAGGGAGATGGTCAACTCGGAGCAGCGGATGTTCCCCTCAACACTCCCTTCGACCATCAGGCGCGCGTTGCTCTGAAGGTCTCCGACGAGTTGGGTGTCTGCGGCTATAAAAGATATTGTGCTTTGCTTCCCCATGGTTCCGCTTGCTCCGGTACCCGGCCGCATCAATAATCAGGCGGCAACTCCTTGAGCCTGGCCAGGGAAAAGACAGGCCCGTCCTTGCAGACGAACTTCTCCCCGATATTGCAGTGCCCGCATATGCCGATACCGCATTTCATACGGTTCTCCAGGGAAAGTATGATATTCTCGGGTGGGAAATCGAGTTTTTCCAGCACGGGCTGGGTAAATCTTATCATGATCGGCGGCCCGCACACGATGGCTATGGCGTTCTCGGCGCTGGTGACTTTCTGCTCGGTGACGGCGGGCACAAAACCGATGTTGTACTTCCAGTCCGGATCGTCCGTGCCGTCTACAGTGATGTGCATGTCCAGGTCGTCCCGCTTCTCCCACTCCATGAGCTCATCCTTGTAAAGAAGCATGCCCGGCGAACGGGCGCCGTATACCACCGTGATGTTCTCGAACCTGGACCTGTTTTCGGGTTCCAGCATGTAGACGATGCTGGAGCGAAGCGTGGTAAAGGCGAACCCGCCTCCTATGATCACCACGTTCTTCCCTTCCATCTCCTCCCAGGGATACCAGTTTCCCAGGGGACCGCGGACCCCCATTACATCTCCTTCCTTCATGTTGTGCAGGTGGGTCGTGACCTTACCCACCTTGTTCACCGTGAAGTCTATGTGTCCCTTCTCGGTGGGAGAGGAGGCAATGCCGATGGGGATCTCGCCTTTTCCGGCGATGGAGAGTTCCGCGAACTGTCCGGGCGTATAGGCGAATTTTGCTTCGTCTTCAGGGTTGATGAACACGAATTTGAACGTCTTCAGGTTGCGGTCCTCGGTCTCCGTGGTGATATTGTCAATGCGAACCGGGTATGGGAGATACGGATTTTCCAATGGGTCACCCCCTGTATCTTGGTCGTTGATCTTGATTCCTGGGCTTTTAGAGCGTCGAAGAAAACGGCCTTAAAAGTCGACCTCGATCCTAGAGCGAGTTCATCTTTTCGGCGACTTTTCGAATATCGATGTTCACGGGGCAGAACTGGACGCACCGACCGCAACCCACGCACTGGATCCCGTTATCATACTTGTCCACATAGTACTTGAGCTTGTGCATGAAGCGCTGCCGCACCCGCTCTGTTTTTTGAGACCGCGGATTGTGCCCGGACCCGTGCAGGGTGAACAAAGGAAACATGCAGGAGTCCCAGTTTCTGATTCGGTCCCCGGCCATGGGCAGCCTCTGCACCTCGTCCTGGACGTCGAAGCACCAGCATGTAGGACAGAGGTAGGTGCAGGTACCGCAGTTGATGCAGGAAAAGGCCACGTCTTCCCAGAAAGAGGCTCCGTACAGCTCGTTCACGTCCTTGTCTTTGAGCTTGTCCGTGGGCACCCTGGACGAGATCTTTCCGGCCACCTGCCGAGTGAGGGCCTGAGCCGTCTTCCAGGAGGCATCGTCGGCCTCCTTTCCCCCGGCCGCCTTGTCAAGCAGGGCCTCCCCTTTGTCAGTGAGGGGCTGGGCCAGATAGGCGTCGCCGATATCATATAGAAGGACGTCCAGACCTTTTCGATCAAATGGACCGCTCCCGGCGGAGGCGCAGAAGCAGGTCTTACAGGGATCATTACATCCCAGCCCTACGAAAGTGGTGGCCTCGTAGCGCTTGATCCAAAAGGGATCTTTATAGTCCGGGGTGTCGAAGTTCCGCCTCACAAGCTTGAATGCATAGGCGTCGCATGGACGGATCCCCACCACGGCCAGGGGCGGAATCGCCTTTTCTTCTTCTTTCAGGATGTGGGCGTCGGGATCTTTTTCGTCCAGGGTGTATACGAACATGCGCTCCGACTGGGGCTCGGCCAGGAACTTGGCCGACATGCGCGTGTTCTGGAAGTCGAAGCTCGGCCGGGTACCCGCTTCCAAGACACGGAAGTTGTGATAATCCCCTTCCCTGACGGGCACATACACCCGGTAGTCGTCCTTCAATCCTTCAAGGACTCCGACCCATTCATCCTTGCTGAATATCTTGGCACTCATTGAATGTTCCTTTGCTCGCAGAGTTTATGATCCTTCCCGACCGGGACCTAACGAATAAAGTCGTTGGGGTCCTCCTTGCGGTAGACGTCCAGCGGGGGCCGGCTTTCCAGGCTCAATCCCGCCTCCCAGTCGAACAGCTCAATGCAGTCCTTGTTGAGCTTCTTGGTGAACTGGCGAACCGGAATGCCCACGGGGCAGACACGCTCGCAGGCCCCGCAGTCAGTGCAGCGCCCCGCACAGTGAAACGCCCTGAGGAAGTGAAAGGTCATGGTGTCTGTGGGGTCAATGCTCTTCCCGACCCACTGGGGGTTGGATTCGTCAACGAAACAAGTCGGGCAGTAGCAGAGGGGACAGGCGTTACGGCAGGCATAGCACCTAATGCAGGATGAGATCGCACGCTCGAAAAAGGCCCACTTTTTATCGGGTTCCATGGCCTCGATTTTCTCTACGTCCTTGAACTCCTGAATGTCCTCCTGTTCCGGCACCGCATCGGCAACGAGCTCATCATACTCCACCGGGTTCCTGTGACGGCAGGTTGCGCAGTTGAGCTGAAGCAAGCCGGTCTTTTCCAATGTCTCTTCGTAGCCGGGTCCTTTCACGGTGAACCTACCCGAGCCCGGCTCCTCAACCACCTCGGTTATTTCCCGGTACTTGACTGCGCGCTTCACGGCCCTGTGGTTGATGATGCCGGTGCACGGCACGCCCACGATATGGAGTTGCTCCCGAGTGATCTGGTTCTCGATCACGTGGGTAACTATGTTACGGGAAACGCAGCCCGTGGCGAGTATTCCGACCTTGTCCGTCCTTCCCGTCAGGTAATTGCACAGATTCAGGCCGCAGTTGCTGTCCCAATGCAGCACTTCCACATCTCCGGGATCACGCACCAGAACGGGTTCGTTCATCATGGGCACAGAGCCCTTTCTGTACCCTATGAATACGTCCACGACCCCGTCCGAAAGCAGCCTCTTTGCGGTCTCGCGGATTTTTTGCGTGTACTCGATCATTATGCCACCTCAGCTATTCCTTTTATGAGACGCTTGGCCGGACCGGCGTCCTTGACCGCCTGGACCACCTCGTTGGCGACCCGAACGAACTTCGTGGCCTCAGCCGAGGAGATCCATGAGAAGTGAAGCCTTCCCGGCTCCATTCCGATGTGTTCCAGGAGGTTCTTGAACAGGGCGAACTTGCGACGGGCGTAGTAATTACCTTCCAGGTAATGGCAGTCTCCGGGGTGTCACCCGGAGACCCAGACGCCGTCCGCCCCGTGCCGGAACGCGGCCAGAAGGAACTTCGGAGAAATGCGGCCTGAGCATGGCACGCGGATGACTCTGATGTTGGGGGGGTACTGCAGCCGGCTCACACCGGCCAGGTCGGCGGCCCCGTATGTGCACCAGTTGCAGAAGAACGCCGTGATCTTCGGTTCCCAGTCGTTCATGCTCTTCTCCTCGCTGTTCACGACCCGAAGGGATGCCCCCCGCGAGCGTAAGACCGTTCATGTGTTTGTGCCGGGGCCCGGCGCCCGCCGCTCAATTCCGCGGAAAAGGCACACGGGCCTATTGGTAGCGGTATTCCTTTCCTTACATTTCGTCGATCATGGAGATGATCTGGCCGGTCTCGAACCCTCGCAGGTTGATGGCACCTGAACGGCACGAGGCAACGCACAGGCCGCACCCCTTGCACAGCACGGGGTTTATCTCGGCCCTTCCGGCATGCGGACCCTCTTCCATGAAGGATGGAGCGCTGTAAGGGCAGAGTGTTATGCAGACTCCGCAGCTGCTGCACATGGCGGACGTGACGTACGCCACTGTGCCGCTCGTGGCGATGGTCTTGCGGGCCAGCAGGGTGACCGCCCTTGAAGCTGCAGCCTGGGCCTGGGCCACGGATTCGTCAATGGGTTTCGGGTAGTGGGCCATACCGCATAGAAAAACGCCGTCCGTGGCGAATTCCGACGGGGCCAGTTTGGCGTGGGCCTCCACGAAGAAGCCGTCTTCATTCATGGGCACCTTGAAGAACTGGGCCAGAGTCTCATCCCGATAAGGAACGATGGCCGACGCCAGGGTAAGCGTGCCGGCATGAATGCGGACGTCCCGCCCCAGAATCGGATCAAAAACGTCGATCATGAGCGCATCGCCGTTTGCTTCCACACGCGGCTTATGCTCACGCCGGTAGCGGATGAAAATTACACCGGCCTCACGGGCCTGCTTATAGAGCAGTTCCCTCTCTCCATAGGTCCTAATGTCCCGGTAGAGGATGTAGACCCTCGAATCAGGATTGAGTTCCTTTAAAAGGAGCGCGCTCTTGATGGAATGGGTGCAGCAGACCCTGGAGCAGTAAGGGCGGTCCGGCTCCCTGGAGCCCACGCACTGGATGAATGCGTAAGCTTTGGCATCTCGAAGCGACGGGTCATTGTCGATGAACTTCCGATCGAGTTCCTGGTGCGTCATTACGGACGGGTGTTCACCGTAGAGATACTCCTTTGGCCTGTGCTCAGTCGCGCCGGTGGCAATGACGGCCACGCCGTGCTCCACTGTGTCCTGCTCGCCTCCGGAGACAAGGATGGACTCGAAGTTCCCCACAAAACCGTCCACCTGATTGAGCTCGGTGTCCAGGCGGATATCAATCTTCTCATCCTCCTCCACGGCCTGTGCCAGTTCGATGATTTTCTCCTGAATGTCCTCGCCCAGGGCGGTCCGGTTGAGGTTCAGGGCCTGACCACCCAGCCTGGTGCTCCGCTCCACCAGGGTCACAGGGTGTCCCTGGGCGCTCAGGCTGAGGGCCGCCACCATTCCTGATATCCCGCCTCCAAGCACCAGGGCCCGCGGATTGATGTCCACCTGGGCCTCCTGGAGCGGCTCCACCAGGGCCGCCTTGGAAACCGCCATCCGGACCAGGTCCATGGCCTTCTCTGTGGCGGCCTCGGGGTATTCCTTGTGGACCCAGGAATCCTGATTCCGGATGTTGGTCATCTCAAAAAGATACTTGTTGAGACCGGCGGCCGTAAGCGTCTCTTGAAAAAGCGGCTCGTGCGTCTTGGGGGTGCAGGCGGCCACCACGATCCGGTTCAGGTTGTTTTCCCGAATCACCGCGGCCATATTGTCCTGGGTGTCCTGGGAACATGAGTAGAGGTTGTCCGAAGCGAACTCCACGTAAGGAAGATCCTTGGCGTATTCGACGACCGCTGGCACGTCCACGACACCGGCGATATTGATGCCGCAGCGGCATATAAAGACCCCTATGCGGGGCCGCTCTCCCACCACGTTTCTCTGCTCGACGATCTCCGGTTCACGAGTCTCGGTGTTGCGTGCCGACGCCAGAGGCGCCCCGGCCTCGGCCGCCGCCGAACTCGCCTCGATAACGGACTGCGGGATGTCCTTGGGGCCCTGGAAGGCGCCGCAGACATAGATCCCGTCACGGGAAGTCGCCACTGGTGAAAAGGAGCCCGTACGACAGAAACCGCCCTCTGTGAGTTCGATCCCCAGTTTGCCCGCCAGCGCGCTCAGTTCGGGAGAGGTCTCGAGCCCCACGGAGAGAACGACCATTTGGAAGGTCTCCTCCACCAGTTCACCCTCTTCGGTTGTGTAACGGAGCAGCAGGTCATCGCTGTCCAAAACGGGCGTTACGGTGTGAATCCGTGAGCGGATAAAACGGACGCCCTGCTTTGTTTCGGCGTCGTTGTAATAGCGTTCAAAGTCCTTGCCGTGAGTCCGCATGTCCATGAAGAAGATGGCGCAGTCCAGGCCGTCGCCGCTGTGCTCCTTGGCCACGACCGCCTCCTTGATGGCGTACATGCAGCAGACCGCCGAGCAGTAACCATGGTCGCAGCGGTTGATGTCCCGGGATCCCACACACTGAAGGAATGCAATCTTTTCAGGTTCTTTTTCATCAGAGGGGCGCGCCAGGTGACCCATGGTGGGGCCGGAGGCCGAGAGGATCCGTTCAAACTCCATTGAGGTGATGACGTTGGGGTGCCTGGCGTAGTTGTACGTGTCGAATGCCTTGGGGTCGAACGGTTTGAAACCGGTTGACAGGATGACGGACCCCACTCTCACGATGAAGGTCTTTTCCTCGTCATCGAACTTGATGGCGTCGGTGGGGCAGAACTTCTCGCAGGCCCTGCACTTTCCCTTCTGGAAGTAAATACAGTTGTCCTTGTCAATGGCGTACTTGAGGGGAACCGCCTGGGGATAGGGCACATAGGCGGCCTTGCGATTTTGAAGTCCTATATTGTATTCATCGGGCACCTTTTTGGGACATTTTTCTGCACAGGTGCCGCAACCGATGCATTTGTCCAGGTCCACGAACCTGGGGCGCTGAAGGACCTCCACCTCAAAATTTCCCTTCTCCCCCTTCACGTCTTTGATCTCGGACAGGGTGAGCAACTCGATGTTCATGTGCCGGCCGACCTCGACCAGTTTGGGCGAGATAATTCACATGGCACAGTCGTTGGTGGGGAAGGTCTTGTCCAGTTGGGCCATGGTACCGCCAATGGACGGGGATTTTTCCAGGAGATAGACGTAGTATCCGGAATCAGCCAGGTCGAGCGCGGACTGCATGCCTGCGATCCCGCCTCCCACTACCATCACCGAACCCAAAATATCCTTCGGCATGGAACTTTTCTCCTTATTTTGAAGAGTTAGCCAATCGTGATTTTTTTCCCAAGAGCCATATACCTAAACCAATGGTCTCCGGCTTGTCAATAGTTTTTGTAGTGCATCCGAGCACCTTCGGCTGCACAGGCACGGAAATCGTCAATTCGTGGTTTGACAAACCCGGGACCACAGGATAAGAGGAATCAGCGTCCCTGGACTTTCACCCCGCCGGGAGTCCATGCCAAGGAGGCGGACCACTTTGCCGACCAAGCTGCCCGTAATGCTGGCCCATGGCATCTGCCCTTTCACCCGTCTTTTCCACCCTTTGACCGGGGGGGACAATGGGCCGGACGACCGGTTTCACTATTTCCGCCTGATCCGAAGCACCCTGATGCGATACGGATATACCGTCTTTCACACCAGCGTAGCATGGGCAGGCAGCGTTGACGCCCGGGCCCGGGACCTTCGCGATGATATAATTCGGCTCACGGAAGGGTTCCACCGGTGGCCCAGGGTACATATCATAGCCCACAGCATGGGCGGCCTGGATGCCCGGCACATGCTCCTGAACTACAGAATGGAAGACCGTGTGGCCTCTCTTACGTCCATCGGGACGCCGCACCTGGGCACGTCCTATGCCGACTGGGGTCTGCGGCGCTTCGACTCCCTGATGGACCTTTCCCGCGGTTTTGGACTCAGCCTGGACGGATTCCGGGACCTCACACGGGAGCAATGCCGCCGTTTCAACGAGACGGCGGCCCCCTACGAGGAAAAAAACGGTGTGCACTACCGCACAGTCGCAGGGACACAGCCCCTTGAGCGCATTTTTCTGCCCATGCGTTTTGCTTCCCGTATCATTCAGAACGAGGAAGGGGACAACGACGGGCTCGTGCCGCGCTCGTCGGCGATGTGGAAGGAGGACTACCACCTGGCGACCATCGATGCCGACCACCTTAACCAAATAGGGTGGTGGAACTGCGGGGAGGGGAGGGCGGGGGTATCGCGGAAGGAATTTGAGAGCCGGATTCAAGACTTCTACCTGAGACTTGCTTCCGGTCTTTAATCTTGTTTTTCCTCTGCGCCTCTGTGTCTCTTTGCAAGATAATAAGGTTTTTACGAATCCATCAATGGCTTCATAAAGGAGGGGTTGGGGCCGGGCCCCGGCGCGGGCCGGGGCCTCAACAAGCTAGTTTCCATCCAGAAATGGTCTTTTTTGCCAATCTCGGCGTCAATCTGCGAGGTTGCTTGTGCGGCGTACTTCAGTACGCCTCCGCGCAAC
>JAWLEX010000085.1:0-13616 GCA_041685835.1 Desulfatiglandales bacterium | reverse complement strand
GTGGCTGATGTCGCGGTTCTGGCAGAAGCTGCAGAGCAGGTTGCACGAGCTGATAAAGATTGTACCGGACCCGTGCACACCCACCAGGGGGGATTCCTCCCCGAAGTGAGGGCTGTAGCCGGCGACGCGGGCAAGCCGCCCTGTGCGGCAGAAACCAAGCTCGCCCTCGAGCCGGTTCACACCGCAGGCCCGCGGGCAGATCTCACAGTGCTCCATCAGGGCCGCGGCCTCAGCCGCCCGCTCTTTCAACCGGCCGCTGCGGGCCAATTCAACGTATGACGGTTCCACACGAGTCCCCGAAAAATTACGCCCTCTTCCCGCCCGCAGCCCGTCCCGTAAAGGGCCTTGGCAAGCCGTTTTGCGCGAGTCTATAGGAACCCTCAGGATCGGTTCAAGAAAAACGGGGCCGCACAGGCCCTTTCGTATCCGGCACCCTGATCCGCTCCAGGAGTCGAACCGCGCGATCCCAGACCTCATCCACCTCGATCAAATCCATGCACGAGTCCTCGGGCCGGATACATGCCTCCTGGCGGCATCCGCAGCAGGGAAGCTCCCTGAATACCACTTCACCGAGAGGGCTCAGGGGCCTCCACATGTGAGGAAAGGTGGGGCCGAAGAGGGTCAAAGTGGGGCAGCCTGCAGCAGCAGCAAGGTGGGCGGGGGCCGAGTCGTTACCTATGAACAAGGTCGATCGCCGTAGAAGCTCTCCGGTTTCAAGAAGGCTCATATCTGCGGAGCACAGATCAGGCGGCCTCTCCATGTGGGCCTTAACATCCTCCAGCAGAGGTTCTTCGCCGGGGCCTCCCAGCAGGAGCACCGATGAGGAAGTGGCGGTCTGGAGTCTTCGGGCGACCTCACCGAATCGCTCACTTCTCCAGCGCCGCAACCCTCCCCGCGCGCCCGGGTGCAGGACGACCCATGCCCTTTCCGACGAAAGGCCGGCACTCTCGATCCGGTGGTCTACACTGCGCCGGACCGAGTCCGGGACATGAAGTTCGAGTTTCCGCTCGAATCCATCAAGGCCCAGGACCTTAAGCGAAGCGAGTTGGTGGTCCACAATGTGATTGGCTGCCGGATCGGAATTTACAAACCGGTTCATGAGCCATTGCGAAAGCCTGTCCGCATGCCGATGAGTGATCCGGATCGGGGCCCCGGTCAGGAAACAGATCAAGGCTGCGCGATCCCCGTGGGTGTAGTCGATGACCACGTCGTATCGCCTGGACCTCAACTTTTTTATGAGGTTAAGCTGATATATTATCGATTTATAACCTGATTTTTTGGATAAAGCGTAGTCGTAGGTCCACGTTCGGTCAATGCACGGATGATGTTTGACCACGGTTTCGGTGCCCAGATTCACCAGCACCTCAACTATGGTGCCGGGGGAGAGGCGCTTGAGGTTTGCCGCCACAGGCACCATGCTCAGGGTGTCTCCGATATAGCGAAGCTTGACGATGAGAACACGTTTTCCGTAAAGGTCCACAGTCTTTTCCGGGCCGCAGGGGTTAATCGCCTCCCGTATCCGGCTCAGCCATGAGTTCGCGCAACTTGGCATACTTGAAAAACGACCCCCCTGCATTCATTATCGAGATGACGAGCCCGTCAAACCCATCCAGGGCGCCGAGTTCCATGACATATGTCCGAAAGAACATCCACAGGGCATGAAGCGGAGGCGTCAGGGGTCCTGATGTACGACCCGAGTCATACATGGACCGGGCCGCCAGGTCGGAGTAGAGTTCCATCTTGGCAAGGATATCGGAGTATGTCCGAAAACTGATGTGCTCAATCGGAGCACTTAAGGATTGTTCGCGGCCACGGGTAAGCCAGCGCTCGTGGACCGCACGCCCGTCGAACGATCCGTAACGGCGATCAACAAGACGGAGAATTCGGTCGGGCCACCACCCGGAGTGACGAATCCACCTTCCGTGCAGAAAGTTCTTTCGAGGAAAGCTGAAGGCGGTCACTGCCTCGTCTTGAAACGAGAGCGCGTGAAGGATTGCCCCGGCGGTCTCTGAAGGCACGCGCTCGTCCGCATCCAGTATCAGGACCCAATCGTTCGAGCAGGAGTCCACGGCGAACTGCTTCTGGCCGGAAAACCCCCTCCAGGCTTCCACCACCACACGGGCCCCCTTGGAATGGGCTATCTCCACGGTACTATCCGTGCTTCCCGAATCCACCACCACTATCTCGTCTGCAAAGGATACGCTCTCTAGACAGGCTGGAAGGCGGTCCTCCTCGTCACGCGTTATGACGGCGACTGAGAGACCCTTCATCCCTTTTTGTCCCCTCGCACCACGGGAAGCGGCCTCCATCGGCACCGGCATGCCCTAAGCATCCTCTCTTCCCATGGCGTTCAGGAGCAGGGTGATGGGCCGGTCTTCCTCCGCCATGCCGCAGAACCGGATCGGGCCCGGTCGCCGGAATTCGTCTTCGCCCGGATGGGCTGCGAGCCATTTGTCACGAAGGCCCTCGACCACTCTAAAGGCAGGTGAATCCACATCCACCACAGTCTTTTCCAGTACCAGGGCCAGCTTGCCTTTCCGCTCTTCCAGGCGCATTAGGGGCGCAATGGGGATGCCGATTGGCTCCCAGCGGGAGAAGTCGAACTCCAGATTCCGAATGGCCGCCATCTGGCCTGTTGCACCATGCGCAACAAGGCTGAACACGCACAATCCCAGGTTGTAGGTATAAGTGCAGTCGAACCTCGTGGGGTCGTTTCCCCTGCCGTCGTACCCGTAGAAGTGGTTTTGGGTCTTGAACCTTGGCACTGAGATATTGAAAATCTTCTCTACAGCCTGTGGAACCGGGTCGTTCTCCGCGATGGCGCCCTCGTAAACCAGCTCCTGTCGAAGAGTCTTCCGTGAGATGATCTCCCCCCTGATCAGAAGAGGACCTTCTCCTCCCCAGTTCGAGAACAGGGCCGGGCCGAAGTGAAGCGGGTCCAGTCCGTCCTTCTCAAGGACTTTTCGGTAGTAAGCCGGGTCGATTCCCAAGATATACTCTCCGCGGTCCCTCAGCCACCCCAGGTAATCCCGGACCATTCCCATGACCACCTTGTCCGTCTCCACCAGTGAAAACTGGAAGTTTCCGTGGCTGTCCCGCTCCGAAAGAAGCCCTTCCTGGAAAAAGTCAGGAAGGTCATTGAAGAGTTCGTCGTCATGATCGCTCCAGATTGGAATAAGCTTTTCCTCGCGGCATCTACGGGCCAGTTTCTTCAGGTACTCGAGCTTGTCTTCCAGCGTTGGATACCTGCTGTGAAAATCGCGGTCGTGAGTCTCATTGTGGTCGGCGATGATTCTGCTGAGCTTGATGATAAAGGCCTGGATTTCGTTGATGAACTCCAGCACTCCTTCCGGAATGACTATGACCCCGTAGTTCTTTCCGGCGGCGGCACGCTTCACAATGGCCTTGCAGATGACCCGCGAGAGATGCCTCATGGTAAGGCCGTATGCACCATAGTCCGCCTTCCCTTCCTTCCTGGCCTTTTCCAGGCGTTCCTCGTCCACGTAGTTGCACAGGTCCTCGCCGATCAGGGTGACGGTGGCATGGGTCTGCAACGCCACCTCCAGTGCCAGGTGACTCGCCACCCTGCCCATTACCTTGCAGATATGCCAGTATTTCACATCAGAGCTGGTGTCCGTGCACAGGTTGGCAATGTTGTTTGAAAAGGCCCGAGCCGCCGTATGAAAGCCGAAAGACATGGCGCACAAGACCTTGTTTCGGGCATCCCGGACCTGGATGTCACCATCTATGGTCTTGGGGACGCCTATGACCTGAATGCCGTCATTATAGAGTTCCTGGGCAAGAAAGGCAGCGTTGGTATTCGAGTCATCCCCTCCCACGATCACCAGGGCGTCCAGCTGAAGGCATCTGCACGTGTCCCGGGACAGGGCCATCTTTTCCCGGGTATCGATCTTGGTCCGGCCCGTCTTGATCATGGTAAAGCCGCCCAGGTTGCGGTAGGCATCGACCATGTCACGGGTGATCTCCTCGGCCTCGTTCTCTATGATGCCGTCGGGGCCCATGAGGAAACCAAAGACCCGGGATTCCGGATTGGCGGCCTTGGCCGCATCGTATAGGCCGGCGATCACGTTGTGGCCTCCGGGCGCAGGACCGCCGGAAAAGACAATCCCTATGTTCCTCTGCCGCGTAAAGGCCTCCTTGAGCCGGTCGTCGGGATCGTCCTCCCTGGTGACTTCCTGGACACGGTTTCCGATAATGGAAGGGAGTTGTTTTGCGGCCTGGGAGTCCGCGTCGAATACATAGTCGCCGTTCTCCCTGAGAGTCGTATACCTGCCTTGAAACGCCCCGCACCTCGGGGGCTGGAATGCCCTTCGTTCCAACAGCTCCCGGCTTACACTGGAGACGACCTCCCTTACCTCAGGGTCCTTCAGCAGTTCCTCCACAGGAATATCCGGCTTCTCAGACATGAATCTCCTTTTTTCTTTCCCTGAAACCGCGCTTCAAAATTCCTCTGAATGCCGCTCACTCCGCCTTCTTCATAACACAGGCCGAATCCACGAAAAAACCGCCTTCAGTCATAACTGAACAGACAACACACATTTTCCGTGCGTTTTTGAGGAGTTTCATCTATCATAATAACGATTGGAGCTATTTGCAAAGGTATTCCTCGAGCAGACTCGCTGACTATATGCCGCCTCTCAGTTAGTGCCCGCTCATAAATGATTCCCGGGCACTTTTGAGTTTCCCGGCGCCCATGAGCCCGGTGCGTGGATGCGGGGCCCCGGTGATACGGCCCTTATCCCTACGACAGGAATGGAAGTTTGTTATGACCAAAAATCCAGTTTCCCTACTCACCCCGGAAGACCTCTACCTGTTCAACGAAGGGACCCACCTTCGCCTCTGGGAAAAGCTGGGCGCCCGCCCCCGGGAAATAAAGGGCCGAAAAGGGGCCTTTTTCGGCGTGTGGGCCCCGAACGCGGAAGATGTATCAGTTATAGGGGACTTCAACGCCTGGAAACCGGGCACAAACCCCCTGGCACCCTCAGGGGCCTCTGGAATCTGGGAAGGATTCATACCCGGACTGGAGCAGGGGGCCTGCTACAAGTACCACATCCGCTCCCGGTTCAACGGCTTCCAGGTGGACAAGGCCGATCCTTTCGGCTTTCTCCACGAAACACCTCCCCGCACAGGCTCCACCCTGTGGGACCTGTCCTGCGAGTGGAACGACCGGGAGTGGATGTCGTCCCGTGCCCAATCCAACGGGTTGCACTCGCCCATGAGCATATACGAGGTCCACATAGGCTCCTGGATGCGCAGGCTGGATCAAGGGAACCGCCCCTTGACCTACCGGGAGATGGCCGTGGGCCTGGCCGAGTATGTGCGCTCCACCAACTACACGCATGTGGAGTTCATGCCGGTGATGGAGCACCCGTTCTACGGCTCATGGGGATACCAGGTCACGGGGTTTTTCGCCCCCACCAGCCGATACGGGACGCCCCAGGATTTCATGCACCTGGTGGATGTGCTTCACCAGAACGGAATCGGCGTCATCCTGGACTGGGTCCCGAGCCACTTTCCCAAAGACGAGCACGGGCTGGGATATTTCGACGGCACGCACCTGTTCGAACATGCCGACCTGCGACAGGGACTTCACCCGGACTGGGACAGCCTGATCTTCAATTACGGGCGCAACGAGGTGCGAAGCTTCCTGCTCTCCAGCGCCCTCTTCTGGCTGGACTTGTATCATGCCGACGGGCTTAGAGTCGACGCGGTGGCCTCCATGCTCTACCTGGATTACTCCCGAAAGGAGGGGGAGTGGATCCCCAACGCCTACGGAGGCAGGGAGAACATCGAAGCCATCGAGTTCCTCAGGCAACTAAACAAAGAGGTCTTCAACCTCCATCCGGACGTCCAGACCATCGCCGAGGAGTCCACGTCCTGGCCCATGGTGTCCCGTCCCACCTACGTGGGCGGCCTGGGGTTCGGCATGAAATGGGACATGGGATGGATGCACGACACCCTAGCCTACATGTCCAGGGACCCTATCCACCGCACCTATCATCACAACCAGCTCACCTTCCGGAACATGTACGCCTATAGCGAGAACTTTGTCCTGCCCCTGTCCCATGACGAGGTGGTCCACGGTAAGTCATCGATCCTGGGGAAAATGCCCGGAGACGAATGGCGGAAGTTCGCCAATATGCGTCTTCTGCTGACCTACATGTTCTGCCAGCCGGGGAAAAAGCTCCTGTTCATGGGGATCGACATCGGACAGTGGAATGAGTGGTACCATGAGACCCAGTTGGACTGGCACCTGCTGGAACGGCCGTATCATGCGGGCCTTCATCGCCTTGTGAAAGACTTAAACCGCCTTTATCGGGAACAACCCGCCCTTCATGCCGGAGATGCGGCCCCCGGCGGATTCGAGTGGATCGACTGCAATGACGCACAATACAGCACACTGAGCATGATAAGGCAGGACCGCGGGGGAGAGGACAGGATCATCGCGGCCTGCAACTTCACTCCGATACCAAGGACCAACTACCGCCTGGGCGCCCCCGAGGGAGGGTTTTGGGCCGAGATCTTCAACAGTGACGCCGAGATTTACGGAGGCAGCGGCTGGGGGAACATGGGCGGGGTGGAGGCTGCGCCTGTGCCGGTCCACGGCAGGCCTTACTCCTTGACGATTTCACTCCCTCCTCTGGGCGCGGTCTTGTTCAAAAGAACCTCCCTGTAGCTTTTCCAGGCGGATTCCGGCGCGACCGGGTTTATCTCCTGGAAGGCTGCGGCGCAAAATAAAACAGGGTGCTGAAGCGGCTATGTCGCAGCTGAAGATTCAACCATGGAGTTCTTAACCCGCTTTCTCTGCCAGAGATGAAATATAAGCAGAAAGCCAAAGGCCGCCGCACTTGCGTAATTCACTCTCAGGTCCGACCATATCATTCCTATTCCCACCAGTGCATAGAGCACAGCCTCCAACCAGCTGACCCAGACTGTAAGGTAGCGTTCCAAAGCGATTACAAAAGCGGTAATCGCCAAGGCAGTGAGCAGGACCCTTTCCACGGATTCCCAGGCGGAGCCATAGAGCAGAATGGAAGGATGATAGGCCATTACAATGGGAATAATATAGAGGCCCTTGGCCAGTTTCCATGAACTGAAGGCCGTGCGCATCGGATTGGCGTTCGCCACCCCTGCAGCAGCAAAAGAGGCCAGAGAGACCGGCGGGGTCACATTAGCGTCCTGGCTGTACCAGAATACAATCATGTGGGCCGCGATCAGGTGCATGCCCATATCAGTCAGGGCCGGGCCGGCCAGGATCACCACCACGATATATGAGGCAGTGACGGGAAGGCCCATTCCGAGGACCAGGGAGGCCAGGGCAATCAGGGCCAGGGCCAGGATCGGAATACCGTGGGAAAGGGAAACCACCATTGAGGAAAAACGGAGCCCCATTCCGGTCAAATTGACAATGCCCACTATGATACCGGCAACGGCGCAGGCTGTCGAGACCATAACGGCGTTTCGTGCACCCAGCTCCAGCGTTTTTATCAGCCCCCAGGGACTGAGCCTGGAGCCTTTGCGGACCATTGAAAATATAAACACCGAGACCACGGCCACGAAACCTGCCATCATGGGGCTGTAGTTCCTGAGCAGGGCGGCGATCAAAATCGCCAGAGGGATCAAAAAGTGTATGCCTTCTTTGAGGGTCTGGACCAGATTCGGCAGCTGGTCTTTACGCAGCCCCCATATCCCTTGCTTATGGGCCTCGATATGCACAAAGAGCATGGTGCACATAAAGTAGAGAAGCGCCGGGATAAGGGCCACCTTGACGATTTCCAGATAAGGGGTATTGGTAAATTCGGCCATCAAGAACGCACCCGCCCCCATAATGGGCGGCATGAGCTGGCCCCCCGTGGAAGCTGCGGCCTCAATTCCGCCTGCGACATAGGGCTTATAGCCCAGCTTTTTCATCATCGGGATGGTGAAGCTCCCTGTGGAAACAACGTTTGCAATGGCACTGCCTGAGACGGAGCCCATGAACCCGCTGGCAATTACTGCGGTCTTGGCCGGCCCCCCGGCAAAGCGGCCGGTCAGCGCATAGGCAATGTTGATGAAGAAATTCCCGGCACCGGTCTTGTCCAGAAATGCCCCGAAAAGAATGAATATAAAGACAAAGGTCGCTGCGACCCCCAGGGGCAAGCCGAATATCCCCTCTGTTGTCAAGGACAGGGTGGTTGCTATGCGTTCCAGGGAATAGCCCTTGTGGATGATCAAATCCGGCATATAGGGGCCGAAATAGCCGTAAAGCAGAAAGGCGATGGCGATAAACATGAGCATATAACTGATGACCCTGCGTGTGGCCTCCAGGATCAAGATGACCCAGGCCACTCCCACCACGAAATCCATCCGGCTCCAGTTACCCTGCCTGCTGTAAATCCCCTCCAGATCAAAAAAGATATACGAGCCGACGCTCACCACCACCAGAATGAGCAGGATGTCCAGGACCCAGTAAAGGTCAAAGTGCTCTTTTGATGCGCGCCTGTTGAATGGCTTGAGCAGGAAGACCAGGATCAGGATCAGGCTGATGTGCACAGTCCTCTGCTGCAGCGCTGTCATTGCCGCCAGGCCGGCAGTGTAAAGCTGAAACAGACTCAGGGCTACGCCGATAACAGTTACCGCACCCGCTGCAATCCAGGCTGTCCTTGAAATGGGTTCTCTTTCCTGACGCATCTCAATCATCCCCGCCTTTCCGTGCAGCCTGTTTGCATGAGCAGCTGTTGACCCGCGCTTCCTTGTCCTGCACACTTAAACAAACCCGCCTTTGAGGCCATTTTTCACTAAGATTGATTTCCCTGCCTCGATATATAATGGTATGAGCCACCGAGGGCGCCCCTATTCTCAAAACAAATGAACCCAGCGTTTCGTTGATGTCTCTGATCCAGGTCCACTCTCCGTCAAAATCAACCACCCCCCTGCCCTGCCAATGGCCCATACCTGCGCCAAACATCTGAAAAAACGTGGCTTGAAGCGCCAGCAGTCCATCCGGGTCAATTTCAAAGACCTCAAAGACCGGAGTGTTGTCCACAGAGTGGATATAACGGATGGTGAAGGTTTCATCCGCCTGAAGAGGCAGACTGAGCAGCAACTCGCAGGAGATCGGATCTGAAATCCTCAGCTCCAATTGCTCGCCTTGAAGAGATCCCGCACACGTCGCCTGACAGGCAAGCACGAGACAAAGCAAGAAAACAATACGAATTTCGATGGTGGCCCAGCTTATCGACAATGAAATTGACGATCTCCCGGTTAAGGACAATGACGGGACGGCCCCCCTGAAGGAGCCGATCACTGAGACGAAACCGCAAAGGGTTGCAAACAAGGTTCTGGAAACCGGGCTGCTAACCGGAGCTTATAGTATTCCGTTTTTTGGGGTATGCCGGCAGGCATACCCCCTTTTGGTTGCTCAGGCGTCGGCAGCCGGCAAACAGAAAACCATGTTTCGATTATTCAGGCATGAGTCGATCCGGAATCTCCAGACCCTTTTCCTTAAGGTATTTAACCGCTCCAGGATGCAGCGGAATCGGGGAATAGTTTGCCGTATTCTCCGGGGTGGTGTACTTGGCGCCATAATAGACCTGTTCGAGGTAGCTCCGGTTCTCAAACGCGGCCTTGACCAAATTGTAGACCAAGTCTTCCGAGAGATCTCTGTTGCAGATGACTACGTTCCAGACCGAAACCGTGGGTACGTCTTCATCTACGCCTTCATAGACCCCGGCAGGTATGTGTGAAGGGGCATAATACTGATACTCGGACAAAGCCTTGTCCAACTCTTCTTCGCTGAAGGGAATTGGATAAATCTCATGGGTGGTGGCCAGATCCATTATAGAGGAAGTAGGAGGGCCCACACTCCATATGCCGACATCTATAGTGCCGTCACGCAAGGCATTTGCGTTTTCCACAAAGGAGAGGCGACGCACCTTGATTGAATCATAGGGAACATCAACGGCATGAAGTACAAGATTGCTTTTGTATTCCGTGCCACTGCCGGGAGAACCCACAGACACTTTTTTGCCTTTCATGTCCTGAAGGGTCTTGATCCCGGACTTCTTAAGAGTCACCACATGATAGATATTCTGATACATGACGAACATAGCGGATACGTTTTGAGGATCGCCTTCAAAGCGGCCTTTGCCGAAGTATGCCTCATAGGCCACGTCGCCCATAATTTCCCCGATGACCGTCTCCCCCTTGTGGGCCAGTTTTGTGTTTTCCACCGACGCCCCGGTGACCTCTGCCACTGCACGCACGTTTTCCACATGCTTGGTCCAAACTTCAGCCAAGGCTCCACCATAGGGGTAGTAAACTCCGCCTGTCCCGCCTGTTCCAATTCCTATAAACTCGGTTTTAGCATAAGCATGGGGCATAAAAATGCATATAGCCACAAACATAATACAAACTACAATCATGGAAAACCGAACTGCTATTCTCATCACACCCTCCTTTGCTTTACAGGTTTGCTGTAGTGGAGACAAAGATTAAAGGTTCGGTTAATAGTTTCGGCTTTCGTTTCTTGTAACCGCCTGAGCCGAAAGTACATAATAATATTATATTATGAAATCATGCCCAGTGAGTCAACAATAAAGCCGACCATGCGGGTCCGACAAACGGAGTCATCTCTTGGGCCTGCAGCTTCAGTTTATTGATTTCCCTGCAAAAGCCAAAGCGGGAGCAATGAGAGGCTTGCTTTTTCTAGCCCTGGAGACTATAAACTGATCCCGACACTGAATGACTTTACGCACGAAAAGGGTTTCTTTTTCATGGCCTGGGAACGCATTTAGGATCGTGGCCATCCAGAAAGGCTTTTTGGGCACTGGAGAGTTTCCAATCCAGATAGGATCGTAAACAAGATATCAGGAGGTACGGCAACATGCCCCTGGACGAACTTCTTCCAAAGGCGGTCAAGCTTTTTCCCAATAGAGAAGCAGTGGTGTGCGGCGGTCTGCGCCTGGACTATCGCTCCTTTGCCGAGCGGGTCTGGAGGCTGGCCAACGGACTGGATTCCCTGGGGCTCAAAAAGGGTGATCGGGTAGCGATATTGCACGAGAACTGCCACGTTTTCCTTGAAGCCTACTTTGCGGCCGCTCACCTTGGCCTGATCCTGGTGCCGCTCAACTTCAGGCTCTCGCCAAGAGAACTGGCCATGATCCTTAACGACAGCGGATCCGCCGTTCTCATCGCCCAAAACAAATTCCAGGACGAGGTGAAAGGCCTGGCCGGGTTTTCGTGCAACATGAAGCGTATCATCTGGACACAGAAGACCGCGGGCCCGGAAGAGATGGAGTACGAAGACCTGCTCAACGGCCAGCCCACAGTTCCTCCCCAAAACCGCGGCCTGCGGGACGATGATGTGGCCCAATTATATTATACGAGCGGGACCACAGGCAGACCCAAAGGCGTTATGCTGACACACAAAAACGTCAAGAGCCATGCGCTCGGAACCATTGCGGAGTTCAACCTCACAGACAGGGATCACTGGTTCCACGTAGCCCCCCTCTTTCACCTGGCGGACGCCTGGGCCACCTTTGCTATCACCTGGACAGGGGGAAAACATGTGATTGTGCCTGCCTTTGAGCCTCTTCGGGTCCTCTCCCTCATCCAGGAGGAAAAAATCACCCTCAGCAACCTGATTCCCACCATGCTCAACATGATGGTCAACCAGCCGGAGGTGGGCGGCTTCGACTTCTCCAGCCTGAGGGTCATCTTGAGCGGGGGGGCGCCGATCGCACCGGAGGTAGTGCGGAAAATCGTCGACACCTTCAAGTGCGATTACATCCAGACCTACGGTATGACCGAAACCAGCCCCTATCTAACCCTTTCCATTTTGAAAGATCACCTCAAAGGGCTGTCCCGGGAAAAACAACTGGAGTTCAAGGCAAGCACGGGCAGGGAATTCATCAACGTGAGCCTCAAGGTCGTGGATCCCAATGGAAGCGAGGTGGCCAGGGACAACCGGGAGGTTGGAGAAATCATCGTCAAGGGAGACACGGTGACGCCTGGTTACTGGAACCTTCCCGATGAGACGGAAAAGGCCCTCAGGGACGGGTGGCTCCACACCGGAGACCTCGCTGTGATCAATGAAGAAGAGTATGTCACCATTGTGGATCGCAAGAAAGACATGATCATAACGGGCGGTGAAAATGTCTATTCCACTGAGGTGGAAAACGTCCTCTACACCCACGACGCGGTCCTGGAGGCCGCCGTCATAGGTGTGCCTGATCCGAAATGGGGAGAGGCCGTCAAGGCCTGTGTGGTGTTGAAGCCCGGCCAAAAGGCCTCACAGGAAGAGATCATTGCTTTCTGCAAGGCCAACCTGGCTGGTTACAAGGCGCCCAAAAGCGTTCACTTCCTTGACGCCCTTCCGAGAACAGGCTCCGGCAAGATCTACAAGAAAGGGCTGAAAGAGCCTCACACAGAGGGTTAATGATGGAAGAACTGAAACGCTACTTCGATAACACCAAAGGGACCGGCATCCTGTCAACGGCCGGTTCCGACGGACGGGTGGATGCCGCTGTCTATTCGCGGCCCCATATCATGGAAGACGGCACCCTGGCCTTCATCATGCGGGATCGCCTCACCCACAAGAACATCAACGAAAACCCCCATGCGGCCTTCCTTTTCATTGAAGACGGTCCGGGCTACAGAGGAAAGCGGCTCTTTATCACCAAGGTCGGTGAAGAAACTGAAAGCGAGCTTTTATACAAGCTCAGACGCCGGACGTTTCCGGCCGAAAAAGACCGGCAGGAGGTCAAATTTCTCGTCTTTTTCAAACTCGACATGGAGCTCCCCCTGGTCGGCTCGGCTGCAGCGGAAAAATAGGGCCGGACCCAAACCAGTCTTTTTCGAAATCGGGCCGTCCACGCAAGTATGGCACGCTTCTCGGGAACGTCTCTAACCTGGCCTCACAATACCTCAATCAAACTCGTCCTGAAAACCCGGGTTGACCTACAATCCCCTGGCCGTGATGGGCCTCCTTTTTGTGAGCTTTGACCGGTTCACGCTGGGAGGCCTTCTTTTATTCCCGGAATTCTCAAACGGTTCGGGTCCCCCGGCAGAGCCGGGTGTTTAACCAGGATAATTACCGGCGGGATAGCAGCCCCAAAAATGGTCGCATACAACCACCGGTTGAATATGACCATTTCCAGAAGACCGTAACAGCGCTCTGAAAATTTCTTTAAGCCCATTACCCTTACATATCAATACGATGAGGTGTTATAATAAATATGTGGAATCTGGCACAAAGATTGAATTAATAGTGATTTGATCGAAAACAGGCGTGAGTTGTTCTTACGGATAGATGGCAATGACCGGTGTTGCCGATCACAAGCTTTTAACTCGTGCCCATTCAGAAACGCTTTTTGGGCACTAGCAAGTTTCCAATTCAGAAATGAGGATTTTTTGTCAAGATTGACGCCGAGATTAGCAAAAAAGACCGTTTCTGGATGGAAACTAACTCGGTGGAACTCCAGGGGCGGATTGCTTTCTTATGGACTTTTTATAATTCCATCAAGGTTGATGTTAAAAAAGGAGGTATAAACACGGCAATTTTCGTCATTAAGAAGTCATAAAGTGTGCTAAGGGAACATTATAATCACCATCTA
>JAWLEX010000207.1:0-3110 GCA_041685835.1 Desulfatiglandales bacterium | reverse complement strand
TGAAAAACAGGGGACGCTCTTTACTTGTTGACTTAACGGAGAAACCGTTGTCTTCCTTCCGGCCCCGGGAGATCCTTACCCGGAAATACGGTGGCCAAAGGCCCAATCGGGTTAATTCATGAACCGACTGCATGATGCATCATGATTGACTTCCTGACCATGGGGATTGTTCTGGGGCTGTATGCCGGATTTGCCCCCGGTCCTCTTCTGGCGCTCACGGTCTCGGAAACCCTTCAGCACGATATCGCCGCCGGCATGAAAGTGGCCGTCGCCCCCATCGTGACTGACCTTCCCATCATCCTTCTGACGGTATTCGTGTTGTCGAGGTTTTCCGGTTTCCACCAGGTGTTGGGGGTAATTTCCTTGGTGGGAGGCTGCTTTGTCCTGTACCTGGGTTACGGCAGCCTGAAGACAAAAGGCATTTCGATCCACATTGAGGAGACAGGGCCCGGGTCGCTCAAAAAAGGCATCCTGGTAAACGCGCTGAACCCGTCTCCTTATCTGTTCTGGTTCAGCGTGGGCGGGCCCGCCATCATTCAGGCCATGGGGCAGGGCAGGGCCGACCCTTTTGTTTTTGTCGGGAGTTTCTACATCTTCCTGCTCGGGTCCAAGGCGGGCCTGGCCCTGTTGACCGGCCGTTTCAAATCGTTTCTCACCGGCAAGGTGTACATTTATACCATGCGTTTCCTCGGCCTGGTCATGTGTGCCCTGGCTATGGTACTTTTTCGTGAGGGCCTGAAGCTGCTGGAAATCCTATAGCGAACCGGCGAAAGAAACTGCTTCCCAATGCCCGAAAAGCCTTTCTGGATGGGCACCGGCCTATCAACCACCTTTCGGGCACAGTCAAAGGCGACCATGAGGCCGGTGAGAGGTGACTTGCACAGTGCTGCGAACCGGGCGCTGCAGGGTGCGCCGGTCCCGGGAAAGACCCCGGTCATAAAGGCCAGGATGTTATCCCCGCCAAGGGGATCGATCCCCGGGGACATCCTGTCGTACAGGAGCTTGAGGCCGGGCCCCTTGCCGCCCAGGTAGAGCATTCGATCCTCCTCAGCGATGGAGAAAGCACGGACTTCCCCGAGGAGAGATCCACCTCCAGGCCGCGGTTGGATGTGCCCGTCAGCTCTCGCATTTGCTTTACTCCTGCCTTGTCGAGCCCCGCCCGTCCGGGATGGGCCACTCACCCCGCTCCTCGAGGACCTCGCGAAAGGCCTGGAGAGCCTCGTTCACCGCAGGCATGCCGCCATAGGTGGAGAGCTGAAAAAAGACCTCGGCAAGCTTTCGGGGCTCGCATCCCACGTTAAGTGCACCATTGATATGGAGCTTGAGCTCGCCGGTGGCCCGGAGCGCCGCGAGCATGGCGCAGGTTGCCATCTGGCGCTCGGGCAGGGTGAGGACCTGCCGCGAGTAAAGGTTTCCGGTTATGTGCATGGAGAGTTCATTGGCCAGCCCGCGGTCAAAGGCCTTCCAGGTAAGGTAGGGCGGATCCATCTTGATGCCTTTGCCGAAGAGTGTCCCGGCCGTCTCCCGGGTGCGTTTTCTGAGGTCCTCATCCTTTCCCATGGGCCGTCTCCTCCGATGGTTGATGGATTTGATCAAAAGCCGGACCAGTGTAAACAATTTATCGGGAATTTGGCAAAGAGTTCTTGTGACACGGCCGGCTCGAATCGGCCTGAAGGGCTCGGAGCCGGGCGATTTCATCCTTGGGGCGCATCAACTGATACGTAATACGCATGTGGAATCATGCGCTCTGCCGGGGGTAAGAACACTTGACGGGCCGGCCGGGATTCGCCTGTGGAGGTCCTCAAAGACCCGGCGGGCTTATGGCCCCTTGATCCCTCTGCTGTTTAATGTATGCTTATATATCAGGGTCCATTTAGTTTCCATCCAGAAATGGTCTTTTTTGCCAATCTCGGCGTCAATCTGCGAGGTTGCTTGTGCGGCGTACTTCAGTACGCCTCCGCGCAACCTCTTGATCTCCTTGATCTTGACAAAAAATCCTCATTTCTGAATTGGAAACTTGCTGGTGGCCGAAAAGCGTTTCTGGATGGGCACTATCTAATCAGTCAGAAACTCCTTAAGCTTATCAGTGAAGGCGGGTAGCACCTTTTTCCAGTCGTCGACTACCCCGAAGTGGGCTTCCTTAAAGATATTGGCATCAGCATCCTTATTAATGGCAATGATATTGGTGGCACCGGAGCAACCAGCCATGTGCTGTAGTGCACCAGATATACCTACAGCAATGTAAAGATCCGGGGTAACAATTTTACCGGTTTGCCCTATAAGTGCCTTGGATGAAATCCAGCCACTGTCACAGACTGGTCTGCTGGCACCTACTGCCCCATTCATTATTTCAGCCAGCTCTTCAAGTTGCCTAAATCCTTTAGCGCTGCCAATACCTCTGCCGCCAGCGATTACTACCTCAGCGTCCTCCAGTGGTATACCTTCTTCCGCCTCAGCAACTCTGCCTAAGACTTTGGTTCTTATAGCTGACGGCTCTAAGCCAGCATCAATAGCAATGACCTCCCCTTGCCTCATGTCTTCTCGCTGCAAGGGTGACATTGTCTTGGCCCTAACAGTAGTTATCTGTGGATAAAACTCACAAGTGAAGATACCCTGAGCATTGCCTCCATAGACAGGTCTGGTTTGCAACAGTAACTTTGATTCAGGGTCAATAGCCACTTCCACACAGTCTAAAGCAGCGGCTGTGCCTAGCCTGAAGGCTAACCTCGGTGCCAAATCACGACCTATAGAGGTCTGTCCGAACAGAAGAATCTGGGGCATGGCCTGTTTGACTACCTTCGCCATAACTGATACATAGGAATCTGTCTCATAGTCGGTGAGCAGCGGGTCATCAACTACATATACCTTGGAAGCACCAAAGGCTATGGCTTCCTGAGCCAAATTGGTTATATCACTACCAACTAACACGGCGCATAATTCTTGTCCCAGGTCATCAGCCAGCCTTCTACCGCAGCCCAATACTTCAGTGGCAATTGCGCGCAGCTTTTCGCCCATTATCTCACAGTAAACCATAACTCCCTTATATTGGGCCATGCCGCCTCCCTTGCGTATCAGCTAAACTCTTATTTCAGTATCTTGCCTTCTTTGAG
>JAWLEX010000084.1:0-13630 GCA_041685835.1 Desulfatiglandales bacterium | reverse complement strand
CAGCCGTCAACGTCGTCTTGCCGTGATCAATGTGACCGATCGTTCCCACGTTTACGTGCGGCTTCTTCCTCTCAAACTTCTGCTTAGCCATGGTCTCCCCCTCCACTCCAAGAGTCTTTTTTCCTGGGAATCGCCCGCCGGTTCCCGGCGCCTCGGTGCGCCGCGGGTGAGACTACCAGCGGTAATGAGCAAAGGCCTTGTTCGCTTCGGCCATTCTGTGTGTATCTTCCTTTTTCTTGATGGAGGCCCCCCGGCCGTTCGCCGCGTCCAGCAACTCCCCGGCCAGCTTGGCGGCCATGCTTTTCTCACCGCGCGCCCTGGAATAGGAGATGATCCATCTCAGGCTGAGCGCCTGGCTCCGTCCGGGCTTGACCTCGGTGGGGACCTGATAGGTCGACCCTCCCACACGACGGGACTTCACCTCTACGACAGGTTTTACGTTGTTTACAGCCTTTTTAAACGTAGCAAGAGGATCTTCCTTGGCCTTTTCTTCCATTATCCTGAAGGCCTCGTACAGGATCGACTGTGCAACGCTCTTCTTGCCTTTGCTCATCAGATAGTTGACGAACTTGGCGACCAGCTGGTTTTTGTAAACCGGATCAGGAATGATATCCCGTTTTTCGGCGACTCTTTTCCTGGACATTCCTTACTCCTCTAGATGCCCTTGGGTCTCTTAGCCCCGTACTTGGAGCGGCCCTGTCTTCGGTCACTGACACCCGACGTGTCCATGCTGCCGCGAATGATATGATACCGCACGCCCGGAAGGTCCTTCACCCGTCCCCCGCGAATCATAACCACCGAGTGCTCCTGAAGGTTGTGACCCACACCCGGGATGTAGGAGGTGACTTCAATGCCGTTTGTGAGTCGCACCCGGGCAACCTTTCTCAGGGCGGAGTTAGGCTTTTTGGGTGTGGAGGTATAGACCCTGACACACACTCCCCGTTTCTGTGGACAACCCTGAAGGGCCGGTGTCTTGACCTTCTTGCGCGTCTTTTCGCGTCCCTTTCGAACGAGTTGATTGATTGTCGGCATATACTGCTCTCCTGCTCTCGTATTGGGCTGCGAGCCGGCTCCGCCTCGACCGCGCCGAGCGCTGAATCGGCGAAACCACAAAATTCTTCTTTTTAGGTCACCTGAGCAGATTTGTCAAGCTATTTTATGCGGCGGAAGCATCTTCAACTATCTCGATCTCCTGCTCCCGGTACTCGCGCACACCGGTTCCGGCGGGTATCAGGCGTCCCATGATAACGTTCTCCTTGAGGCCTTTCAGGTAGTCCACCTTGCCCGCAATGCTGGCGTCGGAAAGGACCTTCGTGGTTTCCTGGAACGAGGCCGCCGAGATGAAACTCTCCGTGCTCAGAGAGGCCTTCGTGATTCCGAGCAGCAGAGGCTCCGCTGTCGCCGGAGTACCTCCCTGCTCCACGAGAGCACGGTTGGATTCCTCGAACTTCCACCTCTCGACCTGTTCTCCGAGCAGGAAGTCCGAATCCCCGACGCCGGTCACGGTAACCTGCCGGAGCATCTGGCGGACGATTACCTCTATGTGCTTGTCATTTATGGACACGCCCTGAAGCCGATACACTTCCTGGACCTCGTCCACGAGGTACTTGGCCAGCTCCTTGATCCCCCGGATCCTGAGGATGTCATGGGGATTCGCAGACCCGTCCATCAAGGGTTCACCGGCACGCACATAATCTCCTTCGAGCACGCTCACATGTTTGCCCTTGGGGATGAAGTAGTCGACCGCTTCCCCCATCTCCGGCGTTATGGTCACCTTCCTGCGCCCCTTGGTATATTTGCCGAAGGAAACGGTGCCGTCGATCTCACTCAGGATTGCGTTCTCCTTGGGTTTTCGGACCTCGAAAAGCTCCGCCACCCGGGGCAGACCGCCGGTGATGTCCTTGGTCTTGGTGGTCTCCCGGGGGATCTTGGCCAGGACGGTCCCGGCGTCGATTTTCTGCCCCTCGTCAACCACGATGATAGCTCCGATGGGAAGATGATAACGGGCTTTTCCCCTGGCGGTCCCCGGCAGGGAGGCGGTCCTTCCGCTCTCGTCCTTGACGGTAACCCGTGGCCTGGCATCGATCTCGCGGCTCTCGATGATGACCCTGCTGATCTTCCCCGTCACATTGTCACGCCGCTCCTGCATGGTCACACGGTCGATAATGTCCCCGAACTTGATTGTTCCCGGGACCTCGGTCAGGATGGGGATGGTAAAAGGGTCCCACTCGGCCAGGAGCTGGCCCGGTTTGACCTTCTCGCCGTCCTTGACCTTCAGCGTTGCCCCGTAAGGAATAGGGTATCGCTCGATCTCGCGCCCTTTCTGCCCAAGCACGCTCACCTCGCCGTTGCGGTTCATGACGACCAGGTCCCCTTCGTGGTTTCGCACGACTTTCAGGTTCGCCATGCTGATCTTTCCTTTGTTCCGCGCCATGATAGTGGCCTGCTCCACGCTCTTGCTGGCCGTTCCACCGATGTGAAAGGTCCTCATGGTGAGCTGGGTCCCGGGCTCTCCGATGCTCTGGGCGGCCATGATGCCTATGGCCTCGCCGATGTTGACCTGGTGTCCGTGCGCCAGGTCCCGGCCATAGCAGTTCTTGCAGACCCCGGGCCGGGACTGGCACGTGAGCACCGACCGAATCCTGACCTTCTCGATGCCGGCGTCTTCGATCATCCGGACCTTCTTCTCGTCAATTTCCTCGTTTGCGTGCACCAGGAGTTCGCCGGTGATCGGGTCGTAAACGTCCTGGAGCGCAACCCTGCCGAGGATTCGATCTCCCACCCGCTGAATAATCTCCCCGCCCTCCACGAGAGAGGATACCCAGATACCGTCAAGGGTGCCGCAGTCCTCTTCGATGATAACCGTGTCCTGGGCTACGTCCACCAGCCGCCTTGTCAGATATCCGGAGTTCGCGGTCTTGAGTGCGGTGTCCGCCAGGCCCTTCCGCGCTCCGTGCGTGGAGATAAAGTACTGGAGAACGGTGAGGCCCTCGCGGAAGTTGGATGTGATAGGGGTCTCGATGATCTCACCGCTGGGCTTGGCCATGAGTCCCCGCATTCCGGCAAGCTGGCGCATCTGGTCCTTGCTGCCCCTGGAGCCGGAGTCCGACATCATATAGATGGGGTTGAAGCTCGGGATCGTCATCTTTTTCCCGTCGCTTCCCTCGATTTCCTCGACCGCCATCTCCTTCATCATCTCCCCGGCGATCTTCTCCGTGGACTGGGCCCAGATATCCACCACCTTGTTGTACTTCTCGCCGTCCGTGATCAGGCCGCCCTTGTACTGCCCGTCGATCTTGCGGACTTCCTTTTCGGCGCTTTCCAGGATCTCGTCCTTTCGGGAAGGAATAATCATGTCGTTCATGGAAATGGAAATCCCGGAAAGCGTTGCGTACTTATAGCCGATGTCCTTCAGGCGGTCGGACAGAATGACGGTGTCCTTTATGCCCCTGCGTCGATAGGACTCATTGACCAGGTTTCGGAGTTCCTTCTTGTTCATTACGCGATTGATGAGACTGAATGGAAGGTCGCTCGGAAACACCTCATAGAGTAAAACGCGGCCGGTGGTGGTTTCCTCGATCTTTCCGTTGATGCGCACCTTTATAGCCGCGTGCAGATTCAGTTCTCCCGCGTCGTAAGCGATTCGAACTTCCCTGGGGCTGGAAAACGCCCGGTAATCCTCGTGCCTCTCCCCTTTTTGCAGGACGCGCTCCCGCGTCATGTAGTAGATGCCCAGCACTATGTCCTGGCTCGGCACGATAATGGGCTCCCCGTTGGCCGGCGACAGGATGTTGTTCGTGGACATCATGAGCACGCGCGCCTCTATCTGAGCCTCGATGGAGAGAGGCACATGCACCGCCATCTGGTCCCCGTCGAAGTCCGCGTTGAACGCAGTACAGACCAGGGGATGAAGCTGAATGGCCTTTCCCTCTATCAGTATGGGCTCGAAGGCCTGCATGCCCAGCCTGTGCAGGGTCGGGGCGCGGTTCAGGAGGATGCAGTACTCCCGCACCACTTCGTCCAGGGCGTCCCAGACTTCGTGAGTCTCCCGCTCCACCATCTTCTTCGCGGACTTGATGGTGGTGGCCAGGCCTTTTTCGTCGAGTTTGTTGTAGATGAACGGCTTGAACAGTTCCAGGGCCATCTTCTTGGGAAGACCGCACTGGTGGAGGCGCAGGTCGGGGCCGACCACGATGACGGACCTCCCGGAGTAGTCGACCCGCTTTCCCAGCAGGTTCTGACGAAACCGGCCCTGCTTACCCTTGAGCATGTCGCTCAGGGACTTGAAGGGCCTCTTGTTGGCCCCGGTCACCACCTTGCCGCGGCGGCCGTTGTCAAAGAGAACGTCCACTGCCTCCTGAAGCATGCGCTTTTCGTTGCGCACGATAATCTCCGGTGCATTCAGTTCAAGAAGCCGCTTAAGGCGGTTGTTGCGGTTGATGACCCTGCGGTAGAGGTCGTTCAGGTCCGATGTGGCGAACCGTCCCCCGTCAAGGGGTACCAGAGGCCGGAGGTCCGGAGGAAGAACCGGGATCACATCGAGAATGGTCCAGGTAGGAAGGTTCTTCGAATCCCGGAATGAATCAATTACCTTGAGCCGCTTGGCCAGTTTCTTTCGCTTCGCATCCGATCGAGTCTCCACCATTTCGGCGCGGAGGGTGGTCGACAGTTCTTCCAGGTCCAGTTGAGAAAGCAGCTTCTTGACGGCCTCGGCGCCTATCCCCACCTCACAGCGGTTTCCATAGTCCTCCCGGATCCGCATGAGCTGTTCATCGGTGAGAAGGCTCCCCTTCGCGATGGGAGTGTCCTTGGGGTCCGTGACAATGAAGTTCTCGAAGTAGAGGACACGCTCGAGATCCTTCAGGGTGAGGTCGACAAGGTTCCCGATCTTGGAGGGCAGGCACTTGAGAAACCATATATGCGCCACCGGGGCGGCAAGCTCGATGTGCCCCATGCGCTCCCTTCGCACCTTGGACTGGATCACCTCGACACCGCACTTTTCACAGACGATCCCGCGGTGCTTCATCCTTTTGTACTTGCCGCAATTGCACTCATAGTCCTTGATCGGCCCGAATATCTTGGAACAGAACAGTCCTTCCCTCTCCGGTTTGAACGTCCGGTAGTTGATCGTCTCGGGCTTCTTCACCTCACCGTAGCTCCGCTCACGGATTTTCTCCGGCGAAGAAAGAGAAATCTTTACGGCGTTGAAGCTCGACGGGTCCTTCGGCTTAAGAAAAAAGTTGTAGAGCTCTTCCAATGTTCGCTCCTTTTGCGAATGGGAGGTTCGGTCCTGCAAGGAACATCATCTTGCGAATGGGAGGTTCGGTCCTGCAAGGAACATCATCCGCGCGGGCCCTCCCTTTCCCGGCGCAATGAAAACCTAGGCCTCGCTGTCCTCGAAAAGCTGGACTTCCAGGCCGAGGCTCAGCAGTTCCTTGAGCAGCACCTTAAATGACTCGGGCAATCCGGCCTCGAGAACGTTATTCCCTTTGACGATACGCTCATACATGCGTGTACGCCCGGCCACATCGTCGGACTTGACAGTCAGGAATTCCTGCAGGGAGTAAGCGGCCCCATAGGCCTCCATGGCCCATACTTCCATCTCTCCCAGTCTCTGGCCGCCGAATTGCGCCTTGCCTCCCAAGGGCTGTTGGGTCACGAGGGAGTAAGGCCCGATGGAACGTGCATGAATCTTGTTGTCCACCAGGTGATGCAGTTTCATGATATACATGATCCCCACCGTTACCTGGCGGTCGAACTGCTCACCGGTCCTGCCGTCATAAAGGGTAGCCTGGCCGGTGGCCGGCAACCCCGCTGTTTCAAGGCACTGCTGAATCTCATCCTTGCCGCCGTCGAAAACAGGGGTGGCCATGTGGATGCCTTGGCGCGCGAGCTGTGCGCGCTCGATGAGTTCATCGTCGTCGATGTCCTTGAAGGCCTCATTGTACTCGGAGGCGGAAAAGGCGTCCTTGAGTTTTTTTCGAAGGGAAGCCACGCCCTTTTTCGCCCGGGTCTTCCGTATGGAAGCGAGTAGCTCGCCCACCTGCCTGCCGAGGGCCTTTGAAGCCCAGCCCAGGTGTGTCTCGAGGACCTGCCCGACGTTCATGCGCGATGGAACGCCAAGGGGATTGAGTATGATGTCCACAGGTGTGCCGTCGGAAAAATACGGCATGTCCTCGACTGGAAGAATCCTCGAAAGCACGCCCTTGTTCCCGTGGCGACCGGCCATCTTGTCCCCCACGGAGAGCTTTCGCTTTATAGCCACGTAGACCTTGACCATTTTAATGACGCCGGGAGCGAGCTCGTCACCCTGGCTCAGCATCTCCACTTTGGCCTGGAAAAGCTCCTCGATCTTCCGGGTCCTTTCGAGGTATGTCTCAACGATAGACTCCACGGCCTCGATCAGGTCCATTGACGTCTTAAGGTCGGCGCCGGCCCAGGCCTCCACGGGAATGCGATCCACGTCTTCGGCGGTGATCGTCTTTCGATTGCTCAGAACGGCCTTTGTCTTACCCTTCTCCCGCAGGTTCGTCTTAAGCCTGTTCCCCACAAGCTTTTCCTTCAACTTCGTGCGCGCGCTGCGCTCGACGATCTTGATCTGATCGTCCTTGTCCTTCTTGAGCTTCGCGAGTTCTTCCTCTTCGATGGAGATCGTACGCTGGTCCTTTTCCACACCCCTTCTCGCAAAGACCCGGGCGTCGATCACGGTCCCCTCGGCTCCAGGCGGTACACGCAGGGAAGTGTCCTTCACGTCACCCGCCTTATCACCGAAAATGGCTCTTAAGAGCTTTTCTTCGGGTGAAAGCTGGGTCTCTCCCTTGGGGGTGATCTTGCCCACCAGGATGTCGCCGGGCCTGACCTCGGCGCCGATCATGACAATCCCGCTCTCATCGAGGTTCTTGAGGGCCTCCTCCCCGACGTTGGGGATATCCCGGGTGATGTCTTCCTTGCCCAGCTTGGTGTCGCGGGAGACGGCCTCGAACTCCTCAATGTGAATCGAGGTGTAGATGTCTTCCTTGACCACGCGCTCGCTTACGATGATGGAGTCCTCGAAGTTGTAACCGCCCCAGGACATGAAGGCCACCATGACGTTCTGACCCAGGGCCAGTTCTCCCAGTTCCGTTGCGGGTCCGTCTGCGATGATCTGGCCCTTCTCGATGCGCTCTCCCCGCTTGACGATCGGTCTTTGGGTGTAACAGGTGTTCTGATTCGATTTCTTGTACTTGACGAGCTTGTATATCCTCACCTCGTCCTCGCCCTCGGCCGGCTTGTCCGTCCGCACGACGATCCGTGAGGCATCCACGTCCTCCACGATACCCGAAGCCCTGGCCACGATGCTTACGCCCGAATCCTTCGCCACAACCCCCTCGAGCCCGGTCCCGATCAAAGGAGATTTCGCCTTGAGCAAGGGAACGGCCTGCCTCTGCATGTTTGATCCCATGAGGGCGCGGTTGGCGTCGTCGTGCTCCAGGAAAGGGATGAGGGAAGCCGAGACGCTCACGAGCTGGTCGGGTGAAACGTCCATGTACTTCACTTCCTTTACGTGGATCTTGCTCGCTTCGCCTTCGATCCGGACGGCGGCTTCCGGATTGATGAAGTTCCCCTTCTTGTCGAGGGGCGCGTTCGCCTGCGCTATGGGGTAGGTCTTCTCGTCCAGGGCGGACAGGAATTCAATCTCCTTGCCCACCTTTCCATCCTCGGCCACGCGGTAAGGGGTCTCAATGAAACCGAAGTGGTTGACCCGGGCATAGGTGCTTAGGCTGACGATAAGGCCGATGTTGGGCCCTTCCGGCGTTTCAATGGGGCATATTCGACCATAGTGAGTGGGATGAACGTCCCGGACCTCGAACCCGGCACGCTCCCGGGTCAGGCCGCCCGGGCCCAGCGCGCTGAGACGCCTCTTGTGGGTCACTTCGGAGAGGGGGTTCGTCTGGTCCATGAACTGGGAGAGCTGGCTGGTCCCGAAGAACTCCTTTACCACTGCGGAAACGGGCTTGGAGTTGATCAGGTCGTGAGGCATGAGGGTCTCCACTTCCTGAAGGCTCATGCGCTCCTTGATGGCCCTTTCCATCCTCACCAGGCCGATCCGGTACTGGTTCTCGAGAAGCTCCCCTACTGAACGGACACGACGGTTTCCGAGGTTGTCAATGTCGTCCACCATGGCCTCGGAGGTCTTCAGGCGAATGAGTTCCTTAACGGCCTTGATGATGTCATCTTTCAGCAGGACCCTGGTATCCAGCGGTTCATCCAGGTCCAGCCGGTGGTTGAGTTTGAGCCTGCCTACCGGGGAGAGATCATAGGTGGAGAGTGTAAAAAACAAACTGTTGAAGAAGTTGCTGGCCACTTCCTGAGTCGGCGGGCTGCTGGGCCGCATTTTGCGGTAGATCTCCAGGATAGCCTCTTCGCTGGTTTCTATCTTGTCCAGCAGCATCGTATCCCGAAGAGACGTGCTTACCTCCGCACCCGCCAGCACCAGGCACCGGACTTCGGTGATTCCCCGATCCTGAAGCGTCCGGAGCATGTCCAGGGTGATCGCCTGATTCCCACCCAGCAGGACTTCCCCTGTGGATGGGTCCATGATATCCTCGGCCGCCACTCGCCCTTCCATATCCTCGAGGGATATTGGTATATGGGTTATATTAGCGCTTCCAATCAGTCTGTGAAGCCTTTTAGTATACTTATCACCGGGTTTTGCCAGCTCTTGTTTTGTTTCAGGATGGACTATTTTCTTGGTGATCCGCTGCTGGTAAAGGGTGTCAAGGTCTACAGGCCGCAGGCATTCCTTCGCTCCGATCTGAATGGTCTCCGTGTTGTAGAACTCCTTCAGGAGGTCTTCCGTGGAGTAGCCCAGGGCCTTCAGGAAGGTCGTGGCCGGAAACTTTCTCCTCCGGTCGATCCGCACGTAGAGAAGGTCTTTGGGATCAAACTCGAAATCCAGCCAGGAGCCTCGAAGAGGAATGATTCGAGCGGAGTACAGGAGCTTTCCGCTTGAGTGCGTCTTTCCCTTGTCGTGGTCGAAAAACACGCCCGGCGACCGGTGGAGCTGGCTGACGATCACGCGCTCAGTCCCGTTGATGATGAACGTTCCCCGTTCCGTCATCATGGGAAGAGTGCCGAAATAGATCTCCTGCTCCTTGATGTCCCTGATGCTCTTGGTTCCGTCTTCGGCGTCCGTGTCGAAAACCAGCAGGCGCACGGTCAGCTTGATGGGGGCTTCGCAGGTCATTCCCTTGGCAAGGCACTCCTCTTCACTGTACTTGCTGTCTTCAAAAGAGTACCGCACAAACTCCAGCGATGACGTCCCGCTGAAATCCTGAATGGGAAAAACACTACGAAAGGCCCCCTGCAAGCCGACCTCCATTCGATCCTCGGGGGCTACGCCCTTCTGCAGGAAGCGGTCATAGGACTCCTTCTGCATTTCGATCAGATTCGGGATGTCGATGATCTTTTGGATCTTCCCGAAACTTCTTCTTAAATGGCGGATTCTGCCGGCATTCGCCTTCATCTGATCTCCTTACGCATTTCTTATGAAGAAGCTCCCTTACGCCCTTTTGGTCCGGGGAACCTGCTACTTGATCTCAACTGCGGCCCCGGCCTCTTCCAACTGCTTCTGGACGTCCTCGGCCTCTTCCTTGTTCACACCTTCCTTCACAGGTCCGGGGACACCGTCCACCAGGGCCTTGGCCTCCTTCAGGCCCAGGCCCGTTATGGCCCTGACGACCTTGATGACCTGAATCTTCTTATCCCCCACACCGGTAAGAACGACGTCGAACTCGGTCTTTTCCGCTTCGGCTTCCTCGGCCGGACCCGCCCCGCCGACGGCGGCGACGGCCACCGGGGCGGCCGCGGACACGCCGAACTTGTCTTCCAGTTCCTTCACGAGCTCGCTGAGCTCGAGCACGGTCATATTGGAAATGAATTCAATTAGGTCTTCCTTGGTGATGTTGGCTGCCATCTTTATCTTTAACCTCCGTTACTCCATATGTGGTTTTATATTCCAAGACCGGCGAATCGGCCGATCTCAGGCCTCGGCTCGTTTCTTGTCTTCCAAGGCCTTTAGCACATTCAGGAACTGAACGGCCACGCCGTTAAGGACCCTCACGAACGAGCCCGGTACGGCCTGCATGGCCGCAAGGACCTGGGCTAGAAGTTCTTCACGCCCGGGTAGCTTCGCCAGCCGCTTGACGGCATCTGCATCCAAAAGCTTACCGGCCATCTGCCCGAACTTTATCTCGAGTTTCTGGTTGACCTTCTCGGTCTCGGCAAGTACCTTGGCGGGCGCCACCACGTCATCGTACGTAATGGCGAGGGCACAGGGGCCGACGAACCCGTCCTTCATCACGGCCGTGTCGGTGTCCCGGCTCGCAAGGATGAGCAGGCGGTTTTTTACAACCTGGAACTCCGCCCCGGCCTCCCGCAACTCCTTGCGGAGCCGGCTCATGGATGCGACGTCAAGGCCTTTGTAGTCTACGAGATAAGTTGCTTTGGCGCGCTCCAGGCGCTCCCTCACATCGGCCACGAAGGCTTCTTTCTTTGCTCTTTCCAAAAAACAATCACCCCCTCTCTGGATCGACATGGCTTCATAGCCAGAGTCAGGGGTGCCTCCGAAATGATTTACGTTTCCTGGTCTCGGCAGGCTTAAGACTTTCCATTTAAGCCGATAAGGCACCCACTGTCTTTGACCGCTCTATTAATTAGTTTCCATCCAGAAATGGTCTTTTTTGCCAATCTCGGCGTCAATCTGCGAGGTTGCTTGTGCGGCGTACTTCAGTACGCCTCCGCGCAACCTCTTGATCTCCTTGATCTTGACAAAAAATCCTCATTTCTGAATTGGAAACTTGCCAGTGCCAAAAAAGCGTTTCTGGATGGGCACTAATTAAATTATGAGGCGGACAGCTCTTTCATGGTCGATGGATCGATTTTGATGCCGGGTCCCATAGTCGTGGAGATGGCGATTCCTCGAAGATAGGTTCCCTTGCTCGCAGGAGGTTTCAGCCGAAGGATGGTGTCCATGAAAGCGGCGATGTTCTCAAGGAGCGTGTCCGCGCCGAAGGAGACCTTTCCCATGGGAGCGTGAACAATTCCGGCCTTTTCGACCCTGAAGTCGATCTTGCCGGCCTTGACCTCCTTGACGGCCTTGGCCACATCAAATGTTACCGTACCGAGTTTTGCGTTGGGCATCAGCCCGCGGGGGCCGAGAACCCGTCCCAGCTTACCCACGGAGCTCATCATGTCAGGAGTCGCGACGGCCTTGTCGAACTCAAGCCATCCGTTCTGAATCTTCTCGACGTAGTCGTCCGACCCCACGTAATCTGCGCCCGCATCGGCCGCCTCTTTTTCTTTCTCGCCCTTGGCGAAGACCAGGACCCGGACCTCTTTTCCTATGCCGTTGGGCAGGACAACCGTCCCCCTGACCATCTGGTCCGCGTGCCTCGGGTCGACTCCCAGCCTGACTGCGATGTCCACGGTCTCGTCGAACCTGGCATAAGTGCTGTCCAGCGCAGCCCGGACCCCGTCCCTGAAGCCGTACCTAAGCCCCCTGGCCACTTCCGCCGAGGCTTTCTTGTATTTTTTTCCTCTAGCTACCATGACTTATTACCCTCTTTACACTATTCCGTGATAGTGATCCCCATGCTCCTGGCCGTCCCGGCAATGATCCGGGTGGCATGCTCCAAATCATAGGCGTTAAGATCTTCAAACTTCTGCTTTGCGATTTCCTCCACCTGCGCTCGGCTGACCTCCCCGACCTTTTCCTTGTTAGGTTCCGCCGACCCCTTGGCGATCTTGGCCGACTGTTTCAGGAGTACGGCGGCAGGGGGCGTCTTGGTGATAAAAGAAAAGGACCTGTCCGCATAGATGGTTATCACCACCGGAATGACCGTTCCGGCCTGATCCTGGGTCTTGGCATTGAACGCCTTGCAAAACTCGGCAATGTTGACACCGTGCTGTCCGAGTGCCGGTCCGATTGGAGGAGAGGGGTTCGCCTGGGCCCCCTTCACCTGAAGTTTCACATTGGCAAGCACTTTCTTGGCCATGGTTTTCCTTTCGGCTCCTATGAATTCAGCTTTATCGTATTCTTCACCGGTGGAAGGAATTCCTCAACCAGAGGCGATAAGGCGTCAGGTCTTATTGACCTGGATGAAGTCGAGTTCCACCGGGGTTGCTCGTCCGAAGATCGTGATGAGGACCCGGAGTTTCTCCTTATCGGGCTTCACCTCCGAAACGGTCCCCTGGAAATTGCTGAACGGCCCGTCCACCACACGGACCTCGTCTCCCTCTTCAAAGGTGTACTTCGGTTTCGGTTTTGTAATCCCCTCTTCCATCTGCCGAATGATCCGCTCGGCCTCGTCGTCCGGAATAGGGTAGGCCTTCTGGCCCCCTCCCACAAATCCGGTCACCTTGGCCGTATCATTCACTGTATGCCAGGTCTCATCATTCAGGACCATCTGGACCAGGATGTATCCCGGATAAAACTTCCTCGAAGAAGTCCTCTTCTGACCCTGCTTGAGTTCAACGACCTGTTCGGTGGGAACGACGATCTTTCCGAAATACTGCTCCTGCCCGAGACTCCGGATCCGCTCTTCGAGATTCAGCTTCACCTTGTTCTCGAAGCCCGAATACGTGTGGACCACATACCACCTGAGATCCCGGCCGGACCCTTGGCTGTTATCGACGTTCTCATTCATAGGTTATTTCCAAAGGTCGAAGGCCCGTGCCTTTCAAGGTTCCAGAATCCCGAGGATTCAAACAAATCTCCTAGCCCACAACGAGCCGGATGATCTTTATCAGCCCGAAGTCGACAATGCCGAGATAGAGCGCTGAAATAAGGGCAAGAAAGATTACCATGGCTGTAGACGCAAGGAGTTCTTTCCGGGTCGGCCACTTCACCTTCTTGAGCTCAACCCGCGCTTCCCGAAAAAAATGCATCGCCATGGACGCATATCGGACGATAGGTCCCTTTGTGTCCTTCTTCTTTTCAGGCCGTTTCCCAACCTCTTTCTTCACCGCAGGCTGAGGAGTGATCTTCTTGGGCTCTTTATCGCCCGTGCCCTCTTCTCCACGAGTCTCAGCCGGTGTTTCCGGCCGGGCGGCGGCCGCCTTCTGCGGGGGGTTCGTATGAGGGCGCTTCCGGCCGCTCTTTTTCTTCTTTTTCTTATCCGCCGGTTTTTTCATATCTCGTTTCGACCATCCCGAAAGAAAGACACCGTGTCAAAAACAACTTCCTGACAAAGTTTGGCAGGCCAGGAGGGATTCGAACCCCCATCACCCGGATTTGGAGTCCGGTGCTCTAGCCGTTAGAGCTACTGGCCTGCATACGACGGTTGCCGCCTACTTCGTCTCCTTATGCACCGTGTGCGTCCTGCACGACGGGCAGTACTTCCTGAACGCAAGCTTGTCCGGCGTCTTCCTCTTGTTCTTGGTCGTCGTATAGTTCCTGTTCTTGCAGGCTTCGCAAGCGAGTGTAATGATGTCCCGCATTCTCAGTCACTCCATGCCCTGTTGCACCGGAAAAATTTTCTCTCGATTGATTCGCTACTCTATGATTTCGGAGACAACCCCGGCTCCCACTGTCCGGCCCCCTTCACGAATCGCGAAACGAAGCTCCTTCTCCATCGCAATCGGCGTTATC
>JAWLEX010000083.1:0-13665 GCA_041685835.1 Desulfatiglandales bacterium | reverse complement strand
TTTTATTATTATTGATAATTTTTTAAATTCAGCAGAGTTGGCATATGGTGCCCGTGTGATGTGAGAGGAAAGGGCGCTGTAAAAATGAAGCAGGTGGCGGGCTGAAACGGTGACACTTGGTTCATAAATATGTGATCTTAGATTTTTGTGTCAAGAGTTATTTACTCTCTGTCGTGGACACCCCTCAATTCATATAGCACAAAAGCAGGCTTTTATCAGCATCCGGGAAAGGCGATCCACTCGAAGGACCCGGGGATTGAAGCGGCCGCCGGTTAAGCAGGTTTTGGAAGCGGTCCTGTTGAAAGCCGGGGCAACTGTGTTACACTGTTGTAAGGCTGTGGGACACAACTCCCCATCCTGTATGCGGTGGGGGCGGTTTTAATGATCCAAAGGAGGGCAAGAAACATGGAAGACAGATGGAGTGCACTGCCGCGGTTTCTCGAGACCCTGGGTTATGACGAAGAGCCCATGGGTATTTTCTATACGGATGAAAGGCCTGCGGAGGGACTGACCCCTGCGCCCCTTGATCTCCCCACAAAGGAGAAGGAGCAGAACGGGCAGGTCGACTGGCAGGCTGTTTTCGGCGATTTTTCCTGTGTTATCGGACATATCTGGCGGGCGAGGAAAAAGAAGGTGCCGGCCTATTTTGATTCGAGTCACTTTGGCTGCCCGGGTGGGGCCTTTTTCCTGGGATTCATGAAGCCGCAGACCGAGACGATCATCCACTATGTGTCGACCGGGTTTCCAGGACAGATGGAAGGAGAGCTCTATTGCGACTCCCCGGATGTCTTAAGAGGCATATTCGAATACATAGACCCGCCGTACGCCTCCGGGACCTTCTGCGTTGTTAAACCCCTGAGCCAGTTCGAGGCAACGGAGACCCCTGAGCTGGTAGCCTTTTTTGCGCGGCCCGAGACCATGTGCGGCCTGCATCAGCTGGCCGCCTTCGTCGGCCACGACACTGAAGTGACTGCCTCGCCGTGGGGGGCCGCCTGCACCAACCTCATTACGTGGCCCCGAAAGTACCTCGGCCAGGGAAAACCCAGGGCCGTGGTCGGAGGCTGGGACCCCTCGGCCCGGAAGTTCTTTAAGACCGATGAGCTTTCCATGACAGTTCCTTACGAGATGTTCACCCAGATGCTGGAGCGTTTTGAGGAGTCTTTCCTCATGACCAAGACCTGGTCCATAGTCCAAAAGAAGATCGCCCGGAGCCGCAGGACCTGGGGAGAGTAGCACTGGGGGACGTCCATAAATTTGGGTGCCCCTTGCTCTATATGGTCGCAAATCAGGATACGGGCCTGCAGAGGCTTAGTGGATAATCGCCTCCACGGCCTTTTCAATGCGCAGCCAGTCGGCTTCTGACTGCAGATTCATACCGCTGTACCAGCGGATCTTGTTAGACCGAAGGGCCGGAAATCCCGCTCTCGCCCGAACGCGTTGTGGAATTATTTCAGGACGTCCCCTGGCTGGTTCGGGTTTTTGAGCGGTATGTCCCACTTTTTCATGTACTTCCATATGGCTGTACGGCTGAGCCCGACCCTTCTCCCCACTTCGGCCTTGTTCCAAAGGCACTCATTCAGGACATCCAGCAGCATTTCGCGTGAGAGCTTCGCCCTAGGCAAGGTGTGCGCCGGGTTTGAAACGGCATCTCCAAATGACTCAGGCTTGTACGCCAACTGGCGAACTTCTACAGGAAGATCAAATACATCAATGTGTTGTCCCGAACACAGAACAAAGGCGTGCTCCACCGCGTTTTCCAGTTCACGGACATTTCCGGGCCAGGTGTAATCCATGAGTACCCTCATGGAGGCATGCGTGACCCCCTTGATGTTTTTCCCTGTCTTCCGGTTCTGGTAATTGATGAAGTGAGTTATCAGGAAAGGGATGTCCTCTTTTCTTTCGCGAAGGGGAGGGATTGTGATGGGAAAGACCCTGAGCCGGTAAAAAAGGTCCTCCCGAAAATCCCCGCTTTTGACGAGTTGGAAGAGTTCCCGGTTTGTGGCCGTAATGATCCTGAGGTCGGTCTTCCGCTTCTTGGATTCTCCAACACGCTCAATCTCCCTTTCCTGCAGCACGCGAAGCAGCTTGACCTGGATGAAGGGACTGACCTCACCTATCTCGTCCAGGAATATGGTGCCGCCGTCAGCCTCTTCAAAACGTCCGATGCGATCCCGGATGGCCCCTGTAAACGCCCCCTTCACATGACCGAAGAGTTCGCTCTCCAAAAGGGTTTCGGAAAGCGCGCTGCAACTGACGGCCACAAACGGCATGCCTTTTCGTGTACCGTGATGATGTATGGCCCCGGCCACCATCTCTTTGCCGGTTCCGCTCTCGCCCTGAATGAGGATGGTCGCTTCGCTTGCAGCGGCCGCACGGATCGATGAAAACACCTGACGCATGACATGGCTTTTACCGATTATATTGTCGAACTTGTGGATCTCGCCCAGGCGCCGGTTGGCTTCTTCAGCATTGTGGCGTGCCTCTTCAAGTTCGGTAAGATCGGTCACGGTTTCGACAACGCCCTTTAAAACGCCATCCTCATCACTCACCAACCTGGCGCTTTTAATAACAGGCACATCGTGCCCTTCCTTGTGGCGCAGGAAGCATTCTCTTCCATCAAGCCTTCCATTCTCAAAGATCCCACACTCTTCTATACCCGTGGGACAACTCTCCTGAAAGCACCGGGTAAAATTCATCAACGTGCAAGGCCTGCCAATGGCCTCATCGGCCGAATACCCCGTGATCCTCTCTATGGCCGGGTTCCACGAGGTGATTCTTCCTTTTATATCAAGCGTAAAAACGCCATCCGCCATGGACTCCAGCAACAGGCCTGAAAAGCTCGAGTCCAGGTAACGTGTGTTTTTCTCCTGCATGATGCCAGCCGGCTCCTCTCTGTTACCAAACTGGATGGATTCACAAAAATGATGGGATCGTAAAAAGCCCGGGTCCAAGCCATCTAACCTTTTAATTACAATGGGTTATATCCATGCCGGCCACGGTCGAGCGGGTTTTTGTGAAATCGTTAAGATAACGTTACCGTACCGTTCTCACAAGATATGTAACGCTACCAGTCTTTGTCAAGCGGTTTGGTTTGTTCTTTATTTTGTATAGAAATTCAAATGTTTATGCTCAACCAGCCGGGTAAGGTTTTTGTGCGGCATAATACTTGTACTCTGCAATACAAGAAAAACAGCCTATTTAAAGACGCTATAAAACGAGGTTTCAGGGTAGGGAGATAATAATGTGACATTAAAGGAGATTAAATCTATTCAAGATCTTGCAGTAGTCAGAAAACAAGGGCTAGCGCTGGTCGATATCAGCGCACCTTGGTGTGCTCAATGCAGTCTGCAAGAACCGATCATCCGGCGTATTGCCGAGCAATTCGAAGGAAAGGCGTGCGTCGCCATGATCAATATTGACGAACGTAATGACGTTGCCTTGCAGTTGGGAATCCATTTTATCCCGACACTGATCCTTTTCAGAGACAATAAGGAAGTTCAGCGTTTCACCGGGCTTCAGCCTGAAGACATTATATCGGAGGCTATCGAGAGATTTCTTTCATAGGAGGATACCATGGAAAAGGCATTTGAAGAAATGATGCTGGGAGGCATGAAACTTCCCAACAGATTCGTCTTTCCACCCATTAAACTTGCCTATGGTAACCCGGGCGGTGTGGTCACGGATCGGCAATTGATGTTTTACGGACAAATTGCAGAGGATGGCCCGGGGCTTGTCATATTGGAGCCTGCTTCAGTGACACCGGATGGCAAAGAACACCCAAAGCAGCTCTGCGTGCATCTGCCGGAATCAGAAAAGGAGCTGAAAAAGATAGTGGATGTGGTTCACGAAAAGGGCCGCCGTGCCTGCCTCCATCTCAACCATGCGGGCGCCGCAGCCAATCCCATGGCCACCAAGACCGAACCCAGGGCCCCTTCGTCCGTTACATGCCCTTCCAGTGGCCAAACAGCCCGGGCCCTTACGGGTGGGGAAATCGAGACAATTCTCGAGGGGTATCGTTCGGCCGCGGAAAAAGCCGTCAACTGCGGGTTTGATGCCATTGAGGTCCAGGCCGGTCATGGATATCTGATGAGCCAGTTTCTGAATCCAAGCATAAATACCCGGAAAGACATTTATGGTGAAGATCGACTGCTCTTTGCCAGACAGGCCCTGCTGATGATCAAAAAGGCTTCCCGGGGCACACCACTCATCCTCCGGGTATCCGGCAACGAGATGTCCCCGGAATTCGGCATGAGCAGGGAGGATCTCCAGCCCCTCTTGAAGCTGGCCGAGGATGAAGGAGTGAGCGCCATTCACATGGGCATGGGCAGTGCCTGCTTCAGCCCGCCCTGGTACTTCCACCACGGAAGCCTTCCGCAAAAGCCTCAAATGGACTCTCTGGCCTGGGTTCGGGAAAATACCATGCTCCCCCTGATTGTCGCGGGCAGGATGGGCCGGAAAGAAAAGGCGGCGAATGTCTTGGCCGGTAACCTCGCCGATCTTTTAGCGCTTGGCAGGCCTCTTATTGCAGACCCGGATCTACTCGAGAAATGGCGGGGCGGCAGGGACCAGGAGGCCGTCTTGTGCGGCTATTGCCTCCAGGGTTGTCTGCACAGGGTCAAGAGCGGCGAGGCCCTTGGCTGTAATTTCAACCCCGCAATCGGTCGCCCGGAGCCCGCGCCCACGGAAAACCCCCTCAAAATCCTCGTGGCCGGAGGCGGCCCCGCAGGAATGAGCGCCGCGGTTTACCTGAGCCGCAGAGGCCATCGCGTGACCCTCGCCGAAAAAGAAGATCAGCTGGGAGGGCAGTCCAGGCTCGCCTGGCAGGCACCGGGAAAAGAAAACATGAAGGACTCCCTGGATTCCCTCACAAGGGCCTTTGACAGGAGCGGTGTAACAGTGCTCATGGAAAGAAAGGTGGACACGGCCCTGCTTGAAGAGATAAAACCTGATCTTCTCGTCTGGGCCGTCGGGGCGGTACAATACGTCCCGGAGATACCCGGGCTCGAAAACACCTACAACATGACGTCCATCGAATTCTTTAAAGGGGAAAAAGAGATAAGGGGCCCACGGGTCCTGGTGATAGGTGCCGGAAGGACCGGGCTCGAGATCGCAGAAAAGCTCGGGCGTGAGGGTTATGAGGTGGTTGCCACAAAACGCACGGACCCCATCGGGGCCATGATGGAGATGATCACAAAGAAGCTTGCCATGAAACGCATCGAGGAAATGAAAAATGTCGTGCTCATGCCCCACACGACCGTCAAGGCATTTCTTGAAAACAGCGTGGACATTGAACAGGACGAAACCCGTATGTCCCTGGAACCCTTTGGGACCGTGATACTGGCATCAGGCATGCTTCCCGCCCGGGAACCCGGGAAAGAGATCCAAAAAGCGGTCTCCAGGACCGAGATCATCGGCGACGCACAAAATGTCCAGGATATCTTCACCGCTATGCAGGCGGGCTATAACCTCGCATGCAATTATTAAGACCAGAGGCACATGCAGGCGATAAGAAAAGACTGACGGCCTGCGGATGCTGCGATTTCGATCCCGATAGCGATTTCGATTCAGATACAAACCGGTGCTGAAATGAAATTTGAATATGCTGATCACGGCGGAAAAGAATACCAGGAGCTAAGGGCACGATTAAGAAAACTTAAAGGCCGCTTGCATTTCCTGGAAAACCGAACCCTTGCTGTGGAGCATGGCTCAAAGCCTTCGGCTCTTCGGGCGGTTGTGGACCCCAATGAATGTATTTCATGTGGAATATGTTGTGACACCTGCCCTACAGGAGCTATTTCGCTGAATGAAACTGCAAGGGTCGATTCGGCAAGGTGCATGGGTTGCGGCCTCTGCGTAGAGGCGTGCCCGCGGGGAGCCATCCAGCTCAAATCCATTTTTCATTGATTTTGCTATGACGCCCGCCCTGCGCATAACCCATAAATTCAAGGAGGTTTCATCATGGATCATGTTTCCTTTTCAGATATCGCCATTGTCTCTTGCGGCACATTAAGCCTGGAATTGAATTATCTCAAGAAGGAGGGGTTTCTGGACACGAATCACCTGTTCTACACCACTCCCGGGCTTCATGAAGACACCCGTGAATTGGAGCGGCAGCTTGTCAAACGCATTAACACGGCCAAGGAAAAGGCGGAAAAAATCCTCGTGGTTTACGGCGGAAAATTCTGCTATGTCAACGCGGACAACCCCACCCGAACCATGAAAGTCATCATCGAGGAGCAAGGCCCTGATGTGGCGAGGATCGACGCCACACACTGCATGGACATGCTGGCCAGCGAGGCTGAAAGGGAAGAGATAGCGCAGGAGGTCGCAGGCGGAGAAAAGGTTTGGTGGATGACTCCTGGATGGATAAAATTCCGGCACCAGGTCTTCAAGGGATGGGATCAGGGCCTTGCCAACGAGAATTTCCCCAGGCATACGGGAGGCGCAATCGTTCTGGACGCCATAGGATATGTGGACCAGTACATGGCGGAGCAGCCCGAGGACTTCCTGGAGTACGCGGACTGGATGGGGATCCCCATACAGGGCTACCCTATCAAGACCGATCGAATCAAATCGCTCCTCACTGAGCAGGCGAATAAACTCCACGGCGTATGACCTGCCGAATCAATAAAGACAGGACATACAAAATCCCGCCGCACGTAACGGAGATTATTCTGTAGAGCATATCCGACGGGGGGGTTTACCGTGGATCATGAATGGCGCATTATGTCTTTCAACAGAGCGGCTGAGACACTAGACAGTGCTCCTCCAGAAACGCTTTTTTGGCACTAGCAAGTTTCCAATTCAGAAATTTTGATCCCTTAAAAGGAGGTACTTAAAATGAAAATAGCAGTCACTTCCAGCGGTCCGACACTCGATAGTAACGTAGAGCAGCGTTTCGGCCGCTGCCCCTACTTTCTGATCATAGACCCCGACACTTTCGAATTTGAACCCATTCAGAATCCCAACGTCTCGCTCGGGGGAGGAGCCGGTCCCCAATCGGCCCAGCTGATGGCAGACAACGGTGTATCGGTAGTCCTGACCGGGAACTGCGGTCCAAACGCCTTTCAGACATTCGGGGCCGCCGGAATTCAAGTGATAACAGGGGTCAGCGGGCCTGTCACACAGGCGGTTGAAAAGTATAAAACCGGGGCGTTCGTCCATTCATCGGGGCCGAGCGTGCAGAGCCACTTCGGCATGGGCGGCGGCGGCCGAGGCATGGGCGGCGGCGGCCGAGGCATGGGCAGAGGCCAGGGTATGGGCATGGGCGGCGGTGCGGGTAACGCAGGCGTTTTCAGCCGACCAGAAGGCACCCCGGCGCCTGCAAATAGACCTGCCTCACGAAAAGAAGAAATCGCACAACTCAAAGAGGTTGCCGACAGCCTGCGCCGGCAGGTCCAGGACATCGAGGCAAAAATCCGGGACCTGGATGAAAAATGATGGGGCGGTGAAAAGCCCGGAATTAAGTCAGTTACCGCGCATTTCCAAGGTGTTATATTCTTACCAGCGGCGGTTGAGCAGGTTTTCAGGAGACCGTCAAAATCAGGGAATGAATCAGCCTGTTGAGGAGCAAGAGGATGAGCGACAGCTTTGATGATTTTGTCAATGAACTTCAAAATCAAATTTATGATGAGACAAGACAGGCCTATGGTGAAGTGGGTTTTGAGCGGTGGCTCAATCCCTTATATGCAGGGACCATGGCAGATGCGGACGGTTATGGCCGGGTCACGGGTTCCTGCGGCGATACCATGGAGATCTATTTGAAATTCGAGGGGGACACGGTCTGTGAGGCCCTGTTCCGTACAGACGGCTGCGGGTCAAGCACGATATGCGGGTCTTTTGCTGCTGAATTGGCGCACGGCCGCACACCTGATGAACTGGCTGACGTCTCCGGGGAAATGATTCTCAAGACACTGGGGTCTTTCCCAAAAGAAGATCAACACTGTGCCTTTCTGGCGGCGGAGACTCTCCAAGAGGCCCTGAATGACTATATGATCAGGCAAAAATCGAGAAGGAGTGCATAATGATTATCAGTGTTGCAAGCGGAAAGGGCGGCACAGGAAAGACCACTGTAGCCACTAACCTTGCCATTTCCGTAGACGGAGCGGTACAGCTCCTTGACTGCGATGTGGAAGAACCAAATGCGCACCTGTTCATCCACCCGGAGATTGAAAAAACCGAGACGCAACTCACGCCTGTCCCTGAAGTGGATATGAAAAAATGCACCCTATGTGGAAAGTGCAATGACATATGCCAGTTCAAGGCCATCATTGTGATCGGTGACACGGTCCTGCCGTTTCATGAGCTTTGTCACAGCTGCGGCGGGTGCATGGAGGTCTGCCCGGAAAAGGCCATCACGGAAACCAGCCGTGAACTCGGTATTATCGAGCACGGCAGGAAAAACGGCCTGGAGTTTGTGCACGGCACCCTGCGTATCGGCGAAGCCATGTCCCCGCCTCTGATTCGCAAAGTGAGGGAATTCACCCGCCCCGGGATGCTCACCATCATTGATGCACCGCCCGGGACATCATGCCCTGTTATTGCTTCCATGAAGGGGGCGGATTTTATACTGCTTGTTACCGAGCCGACACCCTTCGGCCTGCACGATCTCAAGCTGGCTCTCGGGGCGGTGAAAATATTAGGCATTCCGTGCGGTCTTGTTATAAACCGGGCGGATATAGGCAATGACAGGGTCAGAAATTATGCACAAAGCGAAGGGGTGCCCATTCTGATGGAGATTCCTTTTGATCGAAAAATCGCCGAGCTGTATTCGAGGGGCGAGATGCTTGTCGAAGCCATGCCTGAGTGGAAGGACAGGTTCAAAGAGCTCTTTCATCGAATTGAAGAAATCAGGAGCTGAAAAGGAGCAATTTTAATGAAAGAAATTGTTATCATAAGCGGCAAAGGGGGAACGGGCAAGACCAGTGTTGTTGCGGCGTTTGCCTCGCTTGCCCAAAACATGGTCCTTTGTGATGCGGATGTCGATGCCGCGGATCTTCACTTGATCATGGACCCGAATATCAAGCAACGGCATGATTTTGAGTCAGGGCACACCGCGGTCATCCAGCAGGACAAATGCACCCAGTGCGGCCTGTGCCGTGACCTGTGCCGGTGGAATGCAATCAGCGAGGATTTTGTGGTGGACTCCATCGAATGCGAGGGCTGCGGCGTTTGCTGGTACTTCTGTCCTGAAGAAGCCATCGACTCCCCCCTAAATAACTGCGGAGAGTGGTTCATTTCCGACACCCGGTTCGGTCCCATGGCGCACGCCAGTCTCGGCATAGCCGAGGAAAACTCCGGAAAGCTGGTCTCCCTTATCCGGCAGGAAGGAAAAAAACTGGCCGAAGAAAAAGGCCTGGATCTCCTTATCACCGATGGACCCCCGGGAGTGGGTTGCCCGGTGATTGCCTCCATGGGCGGGGCCAGTGCCGCACTCATAGTAGCGGAGCCCTCTGTCTCCGGTAAACACGATATGGAACGCGTGGCCCAACTGGCGGCGTTCTTCGGTGTTCCGGCAATGCTCTGCATCAACAAATTCGACCTGAACCCAGGCATGGGCGAGTCCATGGAGGCCTTTGCCAGGGAGAAAGGCATAAACGTATTGGGGCGGATCCCCTTTGACAGCGCCTTTACCAAAGCCATGGTGGAGGGCATGACCATTATGGAATTCAACGGCGACTCCGAGGGGGCCAAGGCAATCGAGGTAATATGGGAAGACCTTAACCAGCGGCTTCAACAATGAAAATCCTCGACCACCTGATAGCCGTACTCGATCTTGACACCTCGGTAAGAGATATCCGCCAGGGTCTTTTCCACACCGGCGTCCTGACCCGAAACTGCGGGCTGGCGGCCAACCTGCCCCGTGACGCCTTGCGTCAAACGCCTCCCCTGGTCAAGGAACCCGGGCTCCTGTTGAACAGGACGCCCGAAGAACTGGCCAAGATGGCCTACTCCGGGAGCATCCTTGAAGCAGCTATCGGCATGGCCGCCATAAACTCTCTCACCGAGGTTGACGAGGCGTCCTGCCTGGAGTTGAATGCCGCAGACCTCCTGCTGGAAAAGGGTGAGGGGAAAAGGATAGCGGTCGTAGGGCATTTCCCTTTTCTTGAGCGGTTAAGAAAAAAAGCAGAGGATTTGTGGGTCATCGAGAAAAACCCCAGGGAGGGCGACTATGAGGAGGAGCAGGCCGGCAGACTCATTCCCGAAGCGGACGTGGTTGCAATAACCGGGACGTCCCTCACAAACCACACCCTGGAGGGCCTGCTTTCCCTGTGCGCACCCTCGGCCTATGTCATCATGCTGGGTGACACGACCCCTCTTTCCCCTGTCCTCTTTGACTACGGCCTGGACGCCCTCTCCGGAACCAGGGTTGCGGACATATCCCTTGCCCTTTCCTGTGTAAGCCAGGGCGCCAATTTCAGGCAGATCCTCGGTACAAAAAGGCTGACTATGTTGAAATAAGTTTGGAAACGGCTTCGGTGCTCAGGATTATGATATTTTTTCTTTCCGTGGCCCCCGACCTTCGGGCACCCTGACGGGCGTCCCGTTCCGCTGTCCCGGGAATGGTCCTTCACCTTGACAAAAAAACCTCGTTTCTGTATTGGAAGGGTGCCACCGCCCTATAGGCGTTTCTGGATGGGCACCGGCTTTTTCAGGATCATGAATAACGGCTTTTCCTGCCCGAGGATGATCCGGACCCCGGGCACAAGCTGTTGTTGCAAAATTGCAGCATCATGTGTCCCCTTCCCTGCGGAAGTGCAATCCAGTTTGATTGGCCTTTCAGCTGCTTGTTTAATGTTTGTTGCGTATAAACAGGCAGATAACGCCTTAGGGGAGGCCTGCCCAACCATGGCACCAAACTTGCTGGAACTGGGCTTGCGCTCATGGGGTGCAACCCCTTGACGGGAATCAGCGGGATCACATGAATGCGTGAAACAGCGACCGACACGCCTTCGTGATGATCCCTATACATTGGAAAAGAAAGGGAAGCCATGAGTTTTCAGAAACGTTTGGCCTCAGGTGAATTTGTGATCGTGGCGGAGATGGACACTCCGAAAGGCGTGGACATCTCGGAACTGATCACCCACGCCCGGCGAATCAAGGGCCGCGTAGACGCCGTCGTCATCCCCGACATGGCCGACGGGATGATGAGAATGAGTGCCCTCGGCGGCGGTGTTCTCATGCAACAGCAGGGCATGGAGGCGATCATTCATGTCTGCTGCCGCGACAGAAACCGTCTGGCCGTCCAGGCTGAGCTGCTCTCCGCTCATGTTCTGGGCATTCAGAATATCATGGTGGTCCGCGGCGAGGACATGGCGTACGGGGATCACTTCGACGCCAAAACGGTGAACGACCTCGACGAGCTGGAATTGTTGAAGGGAATCAGATCGCTCCAGGACGGTGCGGACATGGCGGGTATCGAGCTCAAGGGCAGCCCAACCTTTACGGTCGGGTGCACCATCGAACCTTACGCTGACGAGAAGGCCCTGGATGCGCAACTGGAGGCGGCCGCAAAAAAGGTGGATGCGGGCGCCCAATTCATCGTGTCTCCACCGGTCTTCGATCTCGAGGTCTTCGCAGCCCTGGCAGACAAGGCCAAGGGGCTTAATGTGCCGATCATTCCCACGGTGTTTCTGTTGAAGTCGGTGGGCATCGCGCGTTACATGGCCACGACTCTTCCGGCCTATCGCATTTCCGAAGCCCTTATCCAGCGCATTCGCCAGGCAAAAAACCGGGAGATGGAGTGTCTTCGGATCGCGGGGGAAACCGTTGCAGACTTAAAAGGGACCGCCCAGGGAGTGCAGATCGTAACGCTGGGATGGGAGCACGAACTCCCGCACATCCTTGACTATGCCGGCATGTGAGACTGGCCGCTCGACCCGGTAAATGAACTCGACCAGAATGGACGACAGGGAAGCAATGGAAGATCTGAAGCGTTTTCCGTGGAACAACAAGGTGCTGGTAATCGGCGGCGGTATGGGAGGCATCAAGACAGCCCTGGACCTGGCCGAGGCCAAGCGCGACGTCATCCTAATCGACAAGGCTCCGGCCATCGGCGGTCTCATGACTCAGCTGGACCGGACCTTCCCCACAAACAACTGTGACTTGTGCACCCTTTCCCCGTATCTTTCGGAAAGCGGCCGTGAACTCCACATGGAGCTCCGGACACTGACCCGCATCACCGGGCTGGAAGGCGAGTCCGGTCATTTTCGGATCACCCTTACCACGGAGCCGAGGTACATTGACACAGACCGGTGTACGGCCTGCGGTGAGTGTTTCAAGCAGTTTCCCGAATGCGTCAGGTTTTCTCCGGGGCTGGATCACCGGGCACCGACCTGCATGCGCTATCCCCAGGCCACGCCCTATGCCTATTCCATCGACATAGAGCGGTGCAGTGATGTGGACGCCCTGGTCCGGGCCTGCAGGGACGACGCCATCCTTCCGAACGAGCGGGCCGAAGAGTCCGTCCTGGACGTGAGCGCCATAGTCCTGGCCACGGGGGCGGACCTGTTCGATCCGGGCGAGGTGGCGAACTGGGGTTACGGACGGTATCCCAACGTCGTAACCAGCCTGGAATACGAGCGGATCCTGTCGGCCTCCGGACCCACCCAGGGCCGGCTGATTCGCCCCTCTGACGAAAAGGCCCCTAAAAAGGTCGCCTGGATTCAGTGCGCGGGCTCCCGCGGGATCAACCATGGAGATGTGCCGTACTGCTCGAGCGCCTGCTGCATGTTCTCCCTGAAAGAGGCCGTGGTGACCAAGGAGCGCTTCCAGGACGACATCGAGGCCGTGGTCTTTTTCATGGACATGCGGACCTCTGGAAAAGACTACGAGCTCTACTATGAGCGGGCGAAAAGGGATTTCAACGTCCGCTTCGTGCGATGCCGCCCCCACAGTATCGAACCGGTGGGCGACACCGGGGATCTGTCCATAACCTATGTGACCGATGACGGCCGAACGGAAAAGGCCGTATTCGACATGGCCGTCCTCGCCACCGGCTTCAGGCCGTCCCCTGAAATGGAAGAACTGGCCGGGATCCTGGGAATCGAACTCAACGAGCACCGCTTTGTACGAACCACGAGCTTCGATCCCGTGGCCACATCCAGGGAAGGCATCTACGTGGCCGGTGTGATCCAGAGCCCGAAGGACATTCCCGAGACCATGGTCCAGGCCAGCGCAGCCGCGTGCCTGGCGTCGGACTACCAGGGCATGTCGGAAAAACCGGCGGAGACGGAAGACGAATACCCGGTGGACGAAACGGATGTCCTTCCTCCCGAACGGGATGTGCGGGACGAGGAACCCCGGATCGGCGTCTTTGTGTGTGACTGCGGCTACAACATCGGCGGCCTCATTGACGTGACTCAGATCGCGGAGTATGCCAAGGGCCTTCCCGGGGTGGTGATAGCCACGGTTGTCGGTCACGGATGCTCTCGCGAATCCCTGGAGTACATTCAAGAGGCCATTCAGGAACAGGGGCTCAACCGGGTGGTCATGGGGGCCTGCTCACCCAGGACCCACGAGACACTGTTTCAGGACACCGTGCGAAAGGCCGGTCTCAACAAGTACCTGGTGGAGATCGCCAACATCAGAGACCAGGACACCTGGGTCCATGGAAACCTCCCGGAAGAAGCGGCGTTCAAGGCCAAGGACCTGATCCGGATGGCG